>NZ_JBXWLA010000010.1:0-208671 GCF_058191755.1 Serratia sp. CoH_122_TC_1 | reverse complement strand
CCCACACAGATTGTCTGATAAATTGTTAAAGAGCAGTGAGTTAGCCGCCGTAGCTTGCTATCTCGAGGTGGCGTATAATACGCTTTCCTCTTTCAGAGTCAACCCCTAAATTTCAGGATTTTTTCTCTTCGAACCCCGGAGACTCTGTGAAGTTGTTCACATGTTCCGTGTCGATGGAGGCGCATTATAGGGAGCCGGCTCAGAATGACAAGGATTAATATTCACTTTTTATCTGACCGCTCACTATTCATGCATAACGTCTACTAAACCCGCTTTTTAATGGCTTCCGGCAGGTCTGCCAGGCTGTTTAACACCCAATCTGCCAGTTTCTCGCCTTCTTCAGTGACTGGCTTGCCGGTACGCACCAGTACTTTTGTGCCAACACCCGCCGCCATTGCCGCCTGCATATCTTCCAGTTTGTCGCCAACCATATAAGAAGCAGCCATATCAATGTTCAATTCCTGCTGCGCCTGCAACAACATGCCAGGTTGAGGCTTGCGGCAATCGCACACTTGGCGGAACTCTTCTATTACTGCTTCTGGATGATGTGGACAGAAATAGATGCCATCCAGATCAACATCACGATCGGCTAACGACCAGTCCATCCATTCAGTCAGGTACATAAACTGGTCTTCGCTGAACTTACCGCGTGCGATGCCAGACTGGTTAGTCACCAATACCAAAGCAAAGCCCATCTTTTTAAGTTCGCGACAGGCGTCAATAACGCCATCAATAAAGTGGAAATTATCGATTTCATGGACGTAGCCATGGTCGACATTAATCGTGCCATCACGATCGAGGAAAATTGCTGGAACGCTTTGTGTCACCGGTTTGCTCCTGAGGGCCTGAAAACGTGCACAGTATCGCATGTTTTACCCAATGCTGAGAACGGAAGAGAACAGCGTTGATCGTTGACTTAGACGTCTAGACGCCTTAACATCTGAGTCATACCTTGGTCCACGCCAAGGTTTACTTTTATCTAGCCACGGGCAACCACGCTAAAATAAGAAGAATATGATTAAACTTTCTAACATCACCAAAGTGTTCCAGCAGGGTTCGCGCACGATTAACGCGCTCTCTGACGTGACGCTTCACGTCCCTGCCGGGCAAATTTATGGCGTTATCGGTGCATCAGGCGCCGGTAAAAGTACCTTGATCCGCTGCGCCAATATGCTTGAGCGCCCAACCTCAGGCCAGGTGCTGGTCGACGGACAGGATCTGACGTCGCTGTCTGAAAGCGAACTGACGCGCGCACGCCGTCAGATTGGCATGATTTTCCAACACTTTAACCTGCTGTCTTCCCGTACCGTGTTCGGCAACGTTGCTTTGCCGCTCGAGCTGGATAACACCCCGCGCGCTGAAATCAAAAAACGCGTGACCGAACTGTTGGAACTGGTCGGTTTATCAGATAAGCATGATGCCTATCCGGCTAACCTGTCAGGCGGCCAGAAGCAACGCGTGGCAATTGCCCGTGCATTGGCAAGCCAACCTAAAGTTCTGTTGTGTGATGAAGCCACCAGCGCCCTGGACCCGGCCACCACACGTTCAATTCTGGAACTGTTGAAAGACATTAACCGTCGTCTTGGTCTGACTATTTTGCTGATCACCCATGAAATGGACGTGGTAAAACGCATCTGTGATCAGGTTGCGGTTATCAGCCAGGGCCAACTCATTGAAAAAGACAGTGTCAGCGAAGTGTTCTCGCACCCGAAAACCCCGCTGGCCCAGCAGTTCATTCAATCCACGCTGCACCTGGATATCCCGGATGACTATGCCAAGCGCCTGGCGCCTGAACGCAGTGGTGGCCGTCAGCCACTATTACGTCTGGAATTCACCGGCCAGTCAGTTGATGCGCCGCTGCTGTCAGAAGCTGCCCGCCGTTTCAACGTGAATAACAACATCATCAGTGCGCAGATGGACTATGCCGGTGGCGTCAAATTTGGCGTGATGCTCGCTGAGCTCCACGGCAGTGATGAAGACGCATTGGCAACGATTAAGTTCCTGCAGGAAAATCAGGTAAAAGTAGAGGTTCTGGGTTATGTCTGAGGCAATGATGTGGTTAATGGCTCGTGGCGTGTGGGAAACCGTCATGATGACCTTTGTCTCCGGCTTTTTCGGTTTCGTACTCGGCCTGCCGGTTGGCGTGCTGCTGTATGTGACTCGTCCGGGGCAAATCGCCGCCAACAATACGCTATATAGAACACTGTCTGGGTTAGTGAACGTTTTCCGTTCCATCCCCTTCATTATTCTGTTGGTGTGGATGATTCCATTTACTCGTTTGATCGTCGGTACGTCGATTGGCCTGCAAGCGGCCATCGTGCCACTGACCGTAGGCGCTGCCCCCTTTATTGCCCGTATGGTAGAGAACGCGCTGTTGGAAATCCCCTCTGGCTTGGTGGAAGCGGCCCGTGCGATGGGCGCAACCCCGATGCAAATCATTAAAAAGGTGTTGTTGCCAGAAGCCCTGCCGGGTTTAGTTAACGCCGCCACCATTACCTTGATCACTCTGGTGGGTTATTCCGCCATGGGCGGCGCTGTTGGCGCAGGTGGGCTGGGGCAGATTGGTTATCAGTACGGTTATATCGGTTATAACGCCACAGTAATGAATACCGTATTAGTATTACTGGTGGTGCTGGTTTATCTGATTCAGTTCTTCGGTGACCGGATCGTCAAGGCCGTCACCCATAAGTAGTTTTTACAGCAACTGCGCTGATATCTACCCGATAGATTTCAGAACCTGGCCAGTCGGCAAGTAAGCGAGTCCCCATGAACAGTAATTGGGGTGAGCGTACACAGCCAACAACGCTGGGCTTTGAAAGATAAAGGGTAAAGCGTATTTCAAATGCGAGTCTAATGAGGAAGGGATATGTCGTTAAAATTTAAATCCATCGCAGCAATCGGCGCACTGATCGGTACTCTGGCTCTGGTAGGCTGTGGTCAAGAAGAAAAAGATCCGAACCATATTAAAGTCGGCGTCATTGTCGGTGCTGAACAGCAGGTCGCCGAAATCGCGCAAAAAGTGGCGAAAGAGAAATACGGTCTGGACGTCGAGCTGGTAACGTTCAATGACTACGTGCTGCCAAACGAAGCGCTGAGCAAAGGTGACATCGATCTGAACGCCTTCCAGCACAAACCTTATCTGGACCAGCAAATCAAGGATCGCGGCTACAAACTGGTCGCAGTCGGCAATACCTTCGTTTATCCGATTGCCGGTTACTCCAAGAAAATCAAATCTCTGGACGAACTGAAAGACGGTTCTCAGGTTGCCTTGCCTAATGACCCAACGAACCTGGGCCGTTCCCTGCTGCTGCTGCAGAAGGTTAACCTGATCAAACTGAAAGACGGTGTTGGCCTGCTGCCGACCGTGCTGGACGTAACTGAGAACCCGAAAAACCTGAAGCTGGTCGAGCTGGAAGCACCACAGTTGCCACGTTCACTCGATGATCAGCAAATCGCACTGGCGGTAATCAATACCACTTACGCCAGCCAGATTGGCCTGACCCCAGCGAAAGACGGCCTGTTCGTTGAAGGCAAAGACTCGCCGTATGTGAACCTGCTGGTTGCCCGCGAAGATAACAAAGACGCGGAAAACGTGAAGAAATTCGTTCAGGCTTACCAATCTGACGAAGTGAACGAAGCGGCCAACAAGATCTTTAACGGTGGTGCAGTTAAAGGTTGGTAATTATTCATTACCGATTTTATTCCTATAATTGCAAGACGGGCTTCGGCCCGTCTGACACTGTTAATCAAATCCTTTGCGACTGATGCAGTCATTTAGTACTAATAAAAACAAAGGATTATATTTTCTACATTACCCCAAACATCCGAAAACCACGTTTTTCGGGTGTTTGTCAGAAATCTAGACGGGCTCCGGCCCGTCTTGTTATTTCCACGATAGATTGCTTCAATAGCGCCACTTCTATATTCCATCAAGGCAGAGGAATCTCAATGCGTGCTTTACCTCTCTGTTTGTTAGCGCTTGCGCTAGCAGGGTGTTCGTCGCAGCGTTTCGCGCCCCCCTCAACAAACAGCACCAGCAAACCGGTAGCAACAACGCCAACAAAAACGACCTCAGCGGCACGTCCTGCGCCGGTTAAACTGTATAAAAGTGCAGAAGAGTTAGTCGGTAAGCCATTCCGCGATCTGGGTGAAGTTTCCGGCGAGTCTTGCCAAACGACGGTGCAGGATTCTCCACCTAATCTGGCGACAGCCCGTAAACGCATGCAAATCCGCGCTTCTTATATGAAAGCAAATGCCGTGCTATTGCACGACTGCCAGATTGTCAGTGGCGTTGCCGGCTGTTACCAACAGGCCATTTGCCAAGGCTCAGCGCTTAACGTTTCGTCCAAATGACCGAGTTTGTTTTCAATCAGATCGGAACCATCCGTTCACCGTATAAAGAAAAATTCGCCGTACCCCGTCAGCCGGGGTTGGTGGAAGATGGTGGCGGTGAGTTAGTGCTGCTGCCGCCCTATAATCAGGCGGAAGCAGTACGCGGCCTCAGTGAGTTCAGCCATCTTTGGGTGATGTTTATTTTCCATCAAACCATGGAAGGCGGCTGGCGGCCAACCGTCCGCCCACCCCGCCTCGGCGGTAATGCCCGAATGGGGGTATTCGCGACCCGTTCGACTTTCCGTCCGAACCCGCTCGGTATGTCGCTGATTGAATTAAAAAATGTGCGTACTCAGGGCAGCGACGTCGTGCTTGAGTTGGGCAGCCTCGATCTGGTTGATGGTACGCCAGTGGTGGATATCAAACCCTACCTGCCCTTTGCCGAAAGCCAGCCACAGGCGCGTGCCGGATTTGCTCAGTCAGCGCCAGCCGGTGATATGCCCGTGTTTTTTGCCCCTGAAGCGGAACAGCAGCTACAGCAACATCAAACACGCTACCCGCAGTTACGGCGCTTTATCACTCAGGTTCTGGCTCAAGATCCACGTCCAGCCTACCGTAAGGGGCAAGAAGTGGAACGGGATTACGCGGTCTGGTTACTGGATTTCAACGTACGCTGGCGGGTCGTGGATCAACAAACCGAGGTGCTGTCTCTCGACCTGCGTTAAAAATCCATCGTCTCTCTTTTGACAACCCGCTTGCACTGGTAAACTAAACCACTTTTGGCCGCCACTGTGGCTACCCAATGCAATTTGCAGTTCTAACGGAACCAAAACACCATGCGTACTAGCCAATATCTGCTCTCCACCCTGAAGGAGACACCTGCCGATGCCGAAGTGATCAGCCACCAGCTGATGCTGCGCGCCGGGATGATTCGCAAACTGGCCTCGGGTCTTTATACCTGGTTGCCAACCGGTCTGCGCGTTCTGAAAAAGGTTGAAAACATCGTTCGCGAAGAAATGAACAATGCTAACGCGATCGAAGTATGTATGCCGGTGGTACAGCCTGCCGACTTGTGGCAGGAAAGTGGCCGTTGGGAACAGTACGGTCCTGAACTGTTGCGTTTTGTCGATCGCGGCGAGCGCCCGTTCGTACTGGGTCCAACGCACGAAGAAGTGATCACCGATCTGATCCGTAACGAGATCAGCTCTTACAAACAGCTGCCGCTGAACTTCTTCCAGATTCAGACCAAGTTCCGTGATGAAGTGCGCCCACGTTTTGGTGTGATGCGCTCTCGCGAATTCCTGATGAAGGACGCGTATTCGTTCCACACCACGCAGGAATCGCTGCAAGCGACCTACGATGCGATGTACGAAGCCTACAGCAAAATCTTCAGCCGCATGGGCCTGGACTTCCGTCCGGTACATGCCGATACCGGTTCTATTGGCGGTAGCGCATCACACGAGTTCCAGGTGCTGGCTGACAGCGGCGAAGACGACATCGTGTTTTCCACCGGGTCCGACTTTGCCGCCAACATTGAACTGGCCGAAGCCGTTGCCCCTGCGGAGCCGCGTGCTGCTGCCAGTGAAGAACTGCGCATTGTGGATACGCCAAACGCCAAAACTATTGCCGAGCTGGTAGAGCAATTCAATTTGCCGGTTGAGAAAACCGTCAAAACGCTGCTGGTGCGTGCTAAAGAAGAAAGCGGCCACAAGTTGGTTGCCCTGCTGGTTCGCGGCGATCATGAACTGAACGAAATTAAAGCCGAAAAACTGCCGCAGGTTGCTGCTCCGTTGGTCTTCGCCACCGAAGAAGAAATCCGCGCCATCATCGGCGCTGGCCCTGGTTCTCTTGGCCCAGTTAATCTGCAGGTTCCTGTCGTGGCCGATCGCAGCGTAGCGGCAATGAGTGATTTTGGTGCCGGTGCCAACATCGACGGTAAACACTACTTCGGTATCAACTGGGAGCGCGATCTGCCGCTGCCACAGGTTGCCGATATCCGTAACGTTGTGGAAGGCGATGCCAGCCCGGACGGTAAAGGTACGCTGTTGATCAAACGCGGTATCGAAGTGGGCCATATCTTCCAGCTCGGTACCAAATACTCTGAAGCGATGAAAGCCACGGTTCAGGGTGAAGACGGTCGTAACCAAGTGCTGACCATGGGTTGTTACGGCATCGGGGTGACCCGTGTTGTGGCTGCGGCTATCGAGCAGAACCATGACGAACGCGGCATCATCTGGCCAGATGCTATCGCTCCATTCCAGGTGGCGATTCTGCCAATGAACATGCACAAATCTTTCCGCGTGCAAGCACTGGCGGAAGATCTGTACAACACCCTGCGTTCACACGGCATCGACGTGATCCTTGATGACCGTAAAGAGCGTCCAGGCGTGATGTTTGCTGATATGGAACTGATTGGCGTACCGCACTCTATTGTTATCGGCGATCGTAACCTCGACACCGAAGAGATTGAGTACAAAAACCGCCGCGTCGGCGAGAAACGCATGATCAAAACCGGTGAAATCGTTGATTTCCTGTTAGGCCAGATCACGCGCTAATCCGCGACAGCTGAAAACAAAAAACCCGCCGAGGCGGGTTTTTTTATGACGCTTATTTACTGTCGCAATTTTTGCTGCGGTCGAAAGCAATTTTGCCGTCAGGCACCAGCGCTTTCTCCGTTAAGCCATCTTCCATTGAAGGCTGAACGCTGAAGTGACCATTCAGGGTCAGGAACACCGGCTCACCCGGGGTTTTATAGGCTTTGGCATAACCTTGCTCCAGGGCGATAGTATTATCAACCGGGAAAGTCTGGCCTGTGGCGCAGTCTTTAAATACTGCCGCATCTGCCATGTAGGTGTAACTGCCTTTCAGCGACATCGGTGTCTTAGGCAGTGCCTTCTCTACGGGATCGAGACGGTAATTCAGCTGAGACTCAATCACAGCACCGGTTTGATCCAGCATTTCCAGGCTTTTACCAACCGGACGGAAATAGCGTTTATCACCACGGCTGTCAGTCAGCACCAACTTATCCGCTGTACGCGCCCACTTGCCGTAATCAGCAAAGGTTTGATCGCCATCTTTGGTACCGCGGTAAGTTTCCTGCAACACGAAAGTGCCATCTTTATCCAGGAACAACGAGGTATCCAGGCCACCACAATCAGCGCAAGGCAGAATGCCTTGGTAGCTTTGTTGCATCGCCTGAAGTGGTTGTTCTTTCGGCTGGTAGTGGTTATTACATCCCAGTAACGAAAGTGCCCCTGCCGCTAAAAACAAGGCCAGTGTTATTTTCTTCACAGTTATTCTCCTACTGTGTTTATATCCTTTATTCTTGCCGCTGCCTCTAAATTGCCAGTGCTCCCTTATCCGAATCACTTACCACGCAAGCGCATTGGAATTCGTTCACTGGCCGACTCGGTGCAACGCCAATTATATTGGGTGTATGTATCCTTAAGTGCGGATCTTACCGCGCAGCGCTTTAGTTGCGCCTTTACGTACCTTGCCTTCCAGCCGGCGTAATTTTGATCCTTTCGTGGGCTTGGTCGCTTTGCGCGCCTTTTCCACCACCATCGCCTGCTGAATTAGCGCGACCAACCTGGCCAGCGCCGACTCGCGGTTTAATTCCTGGCTGCGATATTCCTGCGCTTTAATAATCACGACGCCATCAGCGGTAATTAAATGATTATTCAGGGCCAGCAATCTTTCCTTGTAATACTCTGGCAGGCTGGATGCCCGGATGTCAAAGCGCAAATGGATAGCCGTTGAGGTTTTGTTCACGTGCTGACCACCCGCACCCTGTGCACGGATCGCCGTTAATTCCAGCTCGTTATCCGGTATGGCTACGTTTCTTGACAGTTCTAACACCAATCACACCTGTGCCTGTTGCCACTCGGCAAACTGGATTTCCAGACTATTCTGAACGTCAGAAAGCCAGATAGTTCCCTCTTGCAGCGTAGCCTGTAGCGTCATATTTCGACTGGCCAGCGCGGCCAATTTGCCCAATTGTTCATCATCCAGAAAACGGATGCTTAGGTTTTTGTGGTTTGCCACCTTACTCTGCATCGACTGCCACCACACATGGCCGGCGCGTTCACCGTAAGCATACAACACGACCCGCGGTGACTGATTGCAGGCTTTCTTGATCCGCTTTTCATCAGGCAATCCCATTTCGATCCACATTTCCAGCCCGTTATGGTCGTTCCGCTGCCAGATTTCCGGCTCATCGTCAGCGCTCAGGCCTTTAGTAAATACCAAACGCTCATCCGCGTGGCAGATCCAAGCCAGCAAACGCAGCATCATGCGCTGTTCAGTTTCGGAAGGATGCTGGGCCAAGGTGAGCGTGGCGTCGTGGTAGAAGTGACGATCCATATCAGCGATATTGACCGTGGCTTTATAAATTGTAGCTTTCAGCGCCATGGGTGACCTCATAATTATAAGGCGACAGTGTACTAGATTTGGCCTAACCGCTGCCAGCGCGGCCGGGAAAAGCACGGCACGAAAGCCATGCGGAGGTGCTAATAACTCCACAATAGCTGTGCTATAGTCGTCTAGGATAGAGTCAAGCTCCGAGAGCCTGCGCCTCATCGCTGTAGGGCTTCGATGACGCAGAGGTTCTTAAGGGAGGAAACTGTGCAACAATACTGTGAGTTAGTACGCCGTTTTTACGCTGAGATCGGCAGTGGTGATCTCGGCTACGTGCCTAATGCGTTAGCATGTGTATTAAAGGCATTGGACGAAGTTGCTGCGAATAACGCGCTACCGTCCTCCGTTAGGGAACAGGCGGCCTTTGCCGCCGCTAACTTATTGGTGAGCGACTATGTTGATGAATGATGAGTACCAATCCATCAATTGCGATGACTATGAAAGCCTGGAACTCGCCTGTCAGCATAACTACATTCTGAAGCTGGAGTTACGCGACGGAGAAAAACTCGAAGGCAAGGCCACCGAGCTGAAGTTTACCAAGGGCGTTGAGTATCTGATTATCGATCAGGCCGGCAATGCTCTCAGCTTGCGTCTGGATCATATCCTCAGTTTCAGTCATCCGGAAATCGGTACCGTGGTCGTCAGCCTGTCTGACTGATTAAACGGTAACGCCATCCCAACAGGGCAGCCCAACGGCTGCCCTCGTCTTTTATGGCTTCTGCTAGGGTTTAAGACTGGCATAGTAGGCCGCCAGATCGGCAATATCATCATCAGACAGCGCTGAAACGTAGGCCTTCATCACTTCTGCCTGCCCCCCATTACGCTCGCCTTTTTTATACGCCTGCAATGCATGCTCCAGATACATGGCGTTTTGCCCGGCCAGGTTCGGGTACATGGGCACGGAGACCTTCCCTTCCGCACCGTGGCACGCCATACAACTGGCAGATTTATCCTTACCCGCCGCCGCATCGCCCGCAGCCATCGCTGGCAGGCTGCACAACCCCAACATCACCGCCACTGCGCTCACAAATTTCATCATTGCTCCTTCGCTATGCCCAAAACCATTGGCGTTGCATCGAGGTGGCAACCAAACGCCCCCTGGACGTACAAATCGTACGTGACTGGAGCAAATACAGGTCGCCAACAAAAAGACAACGTCAGGTAGGTTGGGTCTCTTATTATTTTTTATGCCAGTGCAACCGCAGGGGCTGTTGCCCTTCGGGTATTTGACCGTCCTCGCAGACAAAAACCCCCAGCGCAGCGATAAGTTGATCATCATAATAGACCATCGGGATACGCTCACGCTGCCAGGGAGGAATCCCCAACTCTTGCCACAATTTTTTGATCGGCCGGGAATGCGTTCTACCAAGAATGCGGAGTTTACCTTGGGCAGCAAAACGTATGCTCACTTTTTGTTGTGGCTGTGGCGCCCGCAGGCAAATATCCCCCTCCCCACTGACCAACGTGCCTAATCCGTCCGGCAATGTGAGTGGCTCTGCCAATGACCAATTTAGGCTGAGATCCCGCAGATCGGCCATTAGCGGCAACAGGTATAAACGCCGGCGGAAACGGCGGATCTGATATTGCCGCAGTTGCAGTTGCGGTTCGGCATCGTCGCGGCTGAGTGCGACCTCTTCCCATAGCCGTTGCAGCTGTTCACGTGAGGGCATGGTAACGTCGAATGACGCAATCCAACGGCGTAACACAGCAAAACGCCGGGCTGCTGAACACGCCAGCAAACCCTCAATAGCCAGCGCATTGTCTTCATCCAGCAACGCGTGCAGTTGCTCTGCCAATAACTCGTCCAGCAACTGCTCTTGCTCGGCACACAAGCTGGCGCTACGCGCCGTTGCGGCTGCAAAATGCGGCCAGCGCTGATTCAGCAGCGGCAACACTTGAAGACGCAGGAAATTACGGTCAAAGCGCGGGTTCTGATTGCTGTCGTCGTCAACCCAGGTGAGTTTATGCTGCTGCGCGTAGGCTTCCAACTGTTCGCGTGAAATCCCCAACAACGGGCGCAGCAAACTATGATCCCCCCGCGTTGCCTCTGCAGCCATCGCCGACAGGCCCGCCGGGCCACTGCCACGTTTTAACGCCAGCAGGAAGGTTTCACATTGGTCATCAAGATGCTGTGCGGTAAGCAAGACCTCACCGGCCTCCAGCGTGCTGGCGAAGGCCGCATAGCGCGCGGCTCGGGCGGCGGCTTCAATGCCGCCTTGGCTGCCGTCAACCTGCACGTGCTGAACCACCAGCGGCAATCGCCAGGCAGCGCATAGCTGCTGGCAATGCGCTGCCCACCGATCGGCAAAAGTACTCAGGCCATGATGTACGTGCACCGCACGTAACTGCAATTCCGGCAATTGCTGCCGTAACATAGCCAGCAGGTGCAGCAGCACGGTGGAGTCCAACCCGCCGCTGAATGCCACCAGCAGATGCCGGTTTGCACCCAATTGGCGGGCAAGCTGTGCAGATAATTGATTACTCTTCATTGATTAGGCTTAATGACGTCCAGATAGCTGCACGTTAACCCCCGTCATACCATCAATCAAGCATTAACCGCTCGGATATGCCGCCCCGCCAATAACCACCACATGGCCAACACCGCAACCACTGCCGCAGTGCACCCCATCGCCCACCAGCCAATTTGAGCAAACAGGTGGACATAAGCTTGCGCTGTCGCGCCTGTTGCCGGGTCGTCAGCGGTCTGGCCGGCGATAATGCCCGCCAGGTAATTGGCTATCGAACCGGTGGTCAGCATATAGATGCCGGTCAGCACCCCGGTGGCGCCGGGAATATTCAGACGCGTAATTTGCGCCATCGCGACAGGGTCGATAAACAGTTCGGCGAGCCCCATAACCGAAAGCCCGGCGATCATTAACGCCATCGATCCTTGCCCGTAACGGGCGTTCAGTGCCATCAGGGTAAAACCCACGCCAATCAGCAACAAACCGAAGGCGAATTTTCCCCAGATACGCAGAGTTCGGCTCCCGCTGCCATTTCCTCTTGCCAGCCAGGCCAGCATCACACCGCCAAACATGACGGCAAAAGCATTCACCGACTGGAACAATGCGGTCGGTACTGACCAAGAGAACCATTGGCGATCGACATAGTGGTCGATAAATAAGCTAATGGAGCTGCCGCCTTGCTGGGCGAAAGCCCAGAATAAGGTCCCCAACAGCATCAACGTGACAATCTGCCACAACCCGCGCCGCTGTATCGCCGTGGCCCGGGCCATGATCCGCATCACCATCACGACGGCAGCAGCACACACCAGCATCAGTAATTGTCCGGCCAAATCGTAAATGAACAACGCGGTGAAAAACAACGGAGCCAACAGCAGCATGACGCTCAGCCATACCCAGTTTGGTACCCGTAACGTGGTCGCCGACATTTGAGCAGCTTCCACACCACGCGTATGGCGAAAGTGGCGGCTACCGCACAGGAAAATCGTTAACCCTGCCAACATGCCGATACCCGCAAGCGCAAAACCTACATGCCACCCGTAGCGTTCCGCCGCCAACCCACAGGCGATCGGCGCCAGAATCGAACCGACATTACCGGCGGCATACAGCAGAGAGAACCCCCCTTCACGGCGCGTATCCTGCGGCTGATACAGCTCACCCAGCAAGCAACTGATATTGGATTTAAACAGGCCATAGCCGCAGATGATGATCGCCAATGCCAGATAGAGTGAATGTGTTGAGACGGCGCTCAGCCCGAGTACGATATGGCCCAGGGTCATCAGCACCGCGCCGGCAATGACGGCGACACGGTTGCCAAGCAGGCGATCGGCAAGCAAGCCGCCAAGAATCGGCGTAACGTAAACCAGGGAAGCATAGGCGCTATAAAGGCTAATGGCGCGGCTGTCGGAATAACCAAGTTGGTGGGTCAGATAGAGAATAAGTAACGCACGCATGCCGTAAAAGCTGAAATATTCCCAAATTTGTATTGCTACGACATAGTAGATTGCGCGCGGCTGTGAGGGTGTTTTCATGGTTTTCTCCCATCAGTCGTTGAACGACAAAGGGGAAGCGCGAACGCCTCCCCTGTTATTACACTTATTTATCGTTTTTCAATACTTTAACGGTGTAACGTCCATCCGCCTGGCGGTACGCGCCGTGGATATCAGTTTCAAAGCCTGGGTAATGCGCGCCGATTTCGCACAGCATTTGCAGGAACTCCAGCACCGGACGGCTTTCCTCCGTCAGCATTTCACCCGGCATAACCAATGGAACACCCGGAGGATATGGCAGGATCATGTTGGCATTCACTTTGCCAACCATCTCCTCCAAATAGACCTCTTCCACTTCGCCGTGCAGTTCCTTCTGGAAGGCTTTGAACGGGTTCATCACCATAGTTGGCAACACTTCAAAGGCGCGGTACATCAGGTCCGGCAGGTTATGCTGTTTCACCAGGTTGTGGATATTCTGAGCCAGCTCCTGGATCCGCATGTTTTCATAGAACTCTGGGGCTTCTTTGTACAGCGAAGGCAGCATGTTTTTCACCCGCAGGTTCAGATCGAACGAGCGTTTGAAGTCAGTCAGACCGCGCAACAGACTCAGAGCTTTGGTTTTGTCGATACCGATGCTGAACAAGAACAACAGGTTATATGGACCGGTTTTCTCAACAATGATGCCGTGCTCATCAAGGTATTTCGCCACCAGGCTGGCAGGAATACCAAACGATTCCATTTGGCCATCTTTGCTCATCCCCGGTGTCAACATGGTGACCTTGATTGGGTCGAGGTACATATGTTCGTTATCAATGCCTTTGAAACCATGCCAGGCACTGTCGGAACGCAGTGGCCAGCATTCCGCTTCGTCGATGTGTTCTGGCTGCCAAACATCAAAGAACCAGCCTTCAGATTCTACATTCAGGCGTTTGATTTCTTTACGGAACTTGATAGCGCGCTCAATGGAACCGTTGATCAGGCGCTTACCGGCATTGCCCTTCATCATTGCTGCTGCGGTTTCGGTAGAGGCCACGATGCCATAGTGCGGTGAAGTGGTGGTGTGCATCATGTAGGCTTCATTGAAGGTTTCTTCGTTAATGTCACCTTTCACATGGATCATTGAAGCCTGTGAGAATGCCGCCAGCAGTTTATGGGTAGATTGTGTTTCATAAATCACCTTCCCTTCCACACGACCACCGCTCATGCCGCATTTGCCTTTGTAAATCGGGTGGAAATTGGTGTAAGGCACCCAGGCAGAGTCAAAGTGGATAGATTTCACATCCAGCGTGTTCTTAAT
The DNA here is from genome assembly GCF_058191755.1 of Serratia sp. CoH_122_TC_1. Classification (NCBI taxonomy): domain Bacteria; kingdom Pseudomonadati; phylum Pseudomonadota; class Gammaproteobacteria; order Enterobacterales; family Yersiniaceae; genus Serratia; species Serratia sp. CoH_122_TC_1. Next base: position 194,674 of record NZ_JBXWLA010000010.1, on the reverse strand, counting down.
GAAGTCGGTGTTGTACAGCAAACCGTCGTAAGTCGAGTTCGTGATAACCGCATGTGCAGGCCAGGTGGCGTTTGGCGTTTCTTTTACGCGTTTGGCGATAGTGGCACGGGTAAACTCGCTCTGCGGAATACCGCCAAGGATGCCGTAGGCATTACGGGTTGGTCGGAAATAGATCGGCGTAATGTCGCTCATCATCATCAGATGGGTCAGCGATTTATGGCAGTTACGGTCTATCAGTACGGTGCTTCCGGCAGGTGCGGAGTACATACCAACAATTTTGTTGGCGGTAGACGTCCCGTTAGTCACCATGTAGCTGCGTTCAGCGTTGAATACGCGAGCAATATACTCTTCAGCTTCTTTATGCGGGCCGGAATGGTCCAGCAGCGATCCCAGTTCAGAGACTGAAATCGACACGTCGGATTTCATCGCGTTCGGGCCAAAGAAATCATAGAACAAACTCCCCACCGGGCTTTTCTGGAAGGCAGTCCCGCCCATATGGCCAGGCGTACAGAAGGTGTATTTGCCTTCACGCACGTACTTGAACAGCGCCTTGGTCAGCGGAGGCAAGATGGTATCGACGTACTCATCGGTGTTTTGTTTAATCTTGTCAGCAATGTCGTTAGCGGCACCCAAGGCATACTCGAAGAAACGCACCTGCATGCGTAAATCGTTCAGGCTGACATCCAGCGTTGAATAGCTATTGGCAAATGCATACAGCGGCATGTACTCATTCAGCTGGCTGATTTCTTCACATAACTCAAGGTTGTATTTATCCCAGTCGAAGATGACCCCACACAGCCGAGCATTGTTCTCGATCAGTTTGAGCAGGTCTTCGCGATCGTTCGGATAAACGATACGAAAATTCAGTTTTTCTAACGCGTTGTGCAGTTCGCGGATGGGCTCTTCTTTGAAGTAAACACCCATGTGGTTCATGATAGCAATAACGTTCATAATCATTTCTCCAGGTAATGCGAGCCCCTTGCCATCGCGGATGGCAATTGTTGCAAGGGGCTGAATTAGAGGTGGGTCAGTGCGTACTTAGTGCGCTTTAGCCGGTGTGTTGCTGTCGATAGCGACGGCTTTAGCCGTCTGGCGAGTATTCATTTTGCGGGCATAGAACATCAGAATGATCAGGCTGATGATGAAGGTACCGGACAGTTCGAACGAGTCAGCCCCCATCAGCGCGATGAAGCAGAAACCACAACCCAGAATCGATGCAATCAGGCTCAGCAGGTTACGTATATTGACGCCTTCAAAGCGGATCAGGTCTACGCAAGAGTAGAAGTACGGCAGCATGGTCAGCAGCACCGCAATACCGGTCAACATCCCGAACAGATCGGAAGCTTTACCGCCACCGGAACTCATGGCAGTAATCAGCACCATCAGCGCGGTCATTTTGCAGCTTGCCAACAGCAGGCCTTTTTTAGGAATGCCGTTTTTATCCATTTCGCCATACACTTTCGGGAAGTTACCGTCGTTGGCAGCACGTACCCCAGCCTGGCCAACCAGCATCATCCACGACCCCAGAGATGTCAGGCAGGCAAAGGCGGTGAAGGCAGAAACCATTGGTGCGGCCCAACTGCCCATAATGGTAGAGGCGCTGATGGCGAATGGTGCGCCGGAAGCCGCCATCTCAGAAGCAGGGTACATACCGCTCATCACCTGAGTTGCAGCGACATAGATAATCCCAGCCAGTGCAGTACCCAGCATGGTTGCCAGTGGCACGGTACGTTTCGGGTTTTTTACCATGCCGGTGCTCACGGCGGCAGACTCTACGCCGATAAACGCCCACAGGCACAACAGGATACTTTTGACGACGGCATGCATGTCCGTTGTCCCGGAGGTGTTCCAGTTAGCGTGATAGGTGGCAGCATCAAACCAATGCCAACCCGCAGTAGCGGTAACAACCACCGGAATCAACACCAATACCAAACCCAGCGTCGTCAAACGACTGACCCAAGAACCGCCGAGAAGGTTAATAAAGGTAAACACCCACACGATAGCAATACAGGCAATACCTGCAGGTACCGGGTTATTCAATGCAGGGAAGAAGGTAGAGAGGTAAGAAACTGCGGTAATGCCGATAGCCAAATTACCGATCCAGTTAGCATGGTAATAAAGCACGCCGGTCTGGAAACCAAATGCCGGTGAAATTTCACCCGCGTAAGCAATAGGACCGCCCTGCTGAGGATTTTTAGTAGCCAGACGCGCATACACATAAGCCAGTGACATCGCGCCAATAATGGAAATTATCCACCCCCAGATAGCGATAGAACCGAGACTTGCCAGGTTCGCGGGCAATAAAGCAATACCGCTCCCCATCATATTACCGGCGACCACGCCGGTGCAGGCAATAAGCCCTATTTTCTTGGATGAAGCCATGGTCAGTTTCTCCTGATTTTGATTTCTTATAAGTCTTGGTCGTTATGCAATTTTGCTAATGACCCGACTTGATAATCAGGATGCTAATGACAGGCGGGAATAAAGTCCTAAAGATAAAGTGATATTACGCTCATGATCATACAAATGATAAATTGAGGTTTTCCATTAACACATCAAGAGATAAACACATGCTCAAGAAAAGATAAACTTTCAATTAAAACATGCAAGTAGCTTTGTTATCCGATAACAACAAACCGGGGTTTTATGGCGTAAATTTCCAACCAAGGTATTTATTTAGTTTAACAAATGAAAAACAATAAATAACACCACCCATCCAACAATACGTTTGGGCGGTGTTAATCAGCAGGCATTATTTATTGGGGTTGTAGTTTTCCAGGTAAGGAACCACGGTGTTCACTGAGGTATGGAAGACAGCATTACGGATCCAATGCAGCGTATTCTCTCCTGGGCGAAGATTAAATGCAGTGATATAGGAATCTGCAGCCAAACGGTTATACCCTTGCATTTCGTAAACTTTGCCGAGCAACACATAATTCATCCATGACATCTGCAATTCAATGCCTTTATTTATCGCCTGATAAGCCTCATCCGTTTTTCCCTCACCCAAAGCCCGTATCGCATGAATTTGCTGAATAATGGGGCTGTCTTTTAATGCAGGCAACGTGTCCAGGCGAGCAATCTCTGTGCTCAATTGTGCCAACTGCGCGCTGTCGAAGGGTTGATAAGAGTTGCGCAGTAAATCCGCCAGCGCCTTTTCCGCAGAAAGATAAATAAAGTCTGGTGAGGCTTTTACCATCTCACCGAGCATGCTGCTGGCATGCGTCAGAGAGTCGATATCCCCCTGGATCAACAATTGATGTGCCTGATAATACTGCTGCAAGGCCGGCCCGGAGTTCGGTAAGAGCCGCATAAGACGCTGCTGCAACTGGGGTGGCCACGGCTGATTGAGTGCAACCGACAGGCTGCTAAGGAAGTCTTCCTGAATTTTTAGTTGGTTATCCGCAGTAACAAAGTAGCGTTTATCCAACATGATCGAGCTGTCCGCGTTGTCCACCAGCCGTACCGACAGGAAGCACTGTTGCGCGCGATAATGGCGTTGATTAACGAACTCAATGGTCAGCGATTTGCCCGAACTGCTTGGCCCGGTGTAGTTGTAGTTGGTCTGATCGTGCACCAGGAACGTGGAATAAGTATTCAGCGAATCTGTCACCACTTCGCTTAAGCCGACGACATAAGAAAGCTGCGGCGTCCAGTTGCTACAACTGTTGCCACCCTGAATACGGATATCAATATCGCGCGGATTCATCAATACCGGCATGGTGGATTCCGGTATACGCTGCGACAAGGTGGCAATGGCAACAAACACCACGCAGGCACTCAACGCCGCCAGAAAAGCCAACCACACCCAGAACGGTGATTGACGGTAAAAAGGTATCTTCGATTTCGTCAGTAGCGTTTTTGTCACGGTGGGTTTTGGCGGTTCATAGTCTTCACCGTCATCTTCGCTGCCATCTTCCGGCTCGTGGGTAATTACCGCCACCCGCGGTAACGCTGCATCTTCCCCTTCACACCACATGACTGGCGCAGCCAATTTATAACCGCGCTTGGGCACGGTTATAATGTATTCCGGGCTGTTGCTGTCGCCGTCTTTGAGGTATTTACGCAGTTCGGAAATACTCTGCGTCACCACATGGTTGGTGACGATATTGCGCTTCCAAACGTTATCGATCAGCTCATCGCGGCTTAACACCACATCCGGGTGCCGGGCGAAATATTGCAGCATATCGATTAACCGCGGTTCTAACGCCAGTTGGCGTCCATCGCGGCTTATTTTATTGTCTGCGGGAGTAACCAACCACTCACCAACGCGAAAAACGGGTTCTTGCATAGTGAAAATAACTCAAAAGGGGCGTACGGCAAGCGCGGGATAATAACATATGAGGGCGCTTCCTGCGTCGATACGCCCCGATTAAGCATTCATAGCTCATATAATTCTAGAGGCAGCCCATCAGGATCGCTGAAAAAAGTGAAACGTGACTGAGTATAGGGATCGACACGCACCGGTTCACAAACCACCCCGGCATTTTGCAAATGCCGGATCGCCTGTTCGATGTCATCGACGCTGAATGCAAGATGGCGCAGACCACAGGCCTCTGGGCGGCTGACCCGAGCCGGCGGTGACGGGAAGGAAAACAGTTCGATGCTGTATTGCCCATTCAGCGCCAAATCCGCTTTCCAGGAATCACGCTCCGCGCGGTAAAACTCGTCCAACAGGGTAAAACCAAGAATATCGCAGTAGAAATGCTTACTGGCCTCATAGTTTGATCCGATAACTGCGATGTGATGTACCTGACGTATCGCCAACATAGTGATGTCTCATTGTCTGTTTGATGAGGCACGGTATCTGGCACCGTTGGTGACGTCAACGGCAAAAAGCCCCGCAGCATAAGACGGGGCTGTCATTCATACATCAGCAACGCAATGTGCAGATCAGGCTTTAAGATCTGCCAACGCCGCACCGTAGTTGATGTGCAACACCTGTCCATCCACCACCAGTGCAGGAACGCTCTGCACCCCTGCTTTTTCCGCTTCAGCGATGCGCGCTGGCTTTTCGCCCAGGTGCACCACATCCACCTGCACATTTGGGCTCAATAGCCCCAATAACTGCTGCTCTGCACTGACGCAAACCGAACAACCGGCGTGATAAAAAACGGCTTTAGTCATGATAATTCTCCTTGGTTCTGACTGTTGTAGGTGAAATAGCACCTCATTTAGTTTCGAATCGAAACCATATGCACGATAAAACCATCGCCACCGCTTGTCAATATAGTTTTTAATCGATACTATTTTAGTCTGCTCACGAGGATCCTACATTGAGACTGTTTGATTTACTGGAAAGGCTAAATAGCCTGCAGCGCAGCTGGCTGCGCAACCACGAAGAACTGGAAAGCCTGCCGCCGGTACAGCTCAGTGCGTTGTACTACCTGGCACGCTGTAACCATTACTCCAACACACCGATGGCGGTGGCGGAATATCTTGGCCTGACCAAGGGCACGGTATCGCAGTCGCTGAAAAAGCTGGAGAGTAACGGGATGATCGCCCGTACTGCCGACGAGAAAGACCGGCGGAGCGTCAGGCTTAAGCTGACAGACAAATCACGCATGTTGATGGAGAGTTTGTTCCCACCCGCCTATTTGCAAAATGCACAGGATGCCATGCAACAGGAAGGTGGGCAGTTGCTGGAACTGCTCACGCAGTTGCTGCGTCAATTGCAGAAACAAGACGATAATGTGGCGCTCTTTGGCGAGTGCCACAGTTGCCGTTATCATCAACGGCATGACGGCCTGCCGTTTTGTGGCCTGACACAGGAACCGCTGCCGCAAAGCAGCGTGAACCTGATCTGTCGGGAGTTTGCTTAGACCAACGGCGTCTTCAGCACCTTCACCCAATAACGCCCGTCTTCAGCCAGTTTTGCACCGTGGATATCGGTTTCAAAACCCGGATAATGTTCACCGATTGAGCACAGCATCAGCAAGAAATCGAGCACTGCACGGCTCTCCTCGGTAATCATCTCTCCTGGCATCACCAGCGGCACTCCAGGCGGGTAAGGCAGAATCATATTGGCCGCCACTTTGCCGACCAACTGATCCAGTTCGCAGGTTTCCACGTTGCCACGCACTTGCTGTTGAAACATCTGATGTGGCGTCAATTTCATTTCCGGCAGAACGTCGAACGCCCGCTGCATCAAACGTGGCAGATCGTGTTGGCAAATCAAGCGGTGGATCCCGGCGGCCAGATCCTGAATACGCATATTGCGGTAAAAATCCGGATCTTCCGCGAACAAGTCCGGCAGCATGTTCTTCACCCGCAGATTGAGATCATAAGCGCGCTTGAAGTCGGTAAGGCCGCGCAACAAGCTCATCGCCTTGGTTTTATCGATGCCGATGCTGAACAGGAACAGCAGGTTATAAGGCCCGGTTTTCTCCACTACGATACCGCGTTCGTCCAGGTATTTTGCCACCAGAGCCGCCGGTATGCCGTCCTCCTCCAACTTGCCAAGCTCGTTCATGCCCGGCGTCAGAATCGTGACTTTGATCGGATCGAGATACATGTGATCGCTGTCGGTGTTGCCGAAACCGTGCCAGTTATCATCCGGATTGAGCGGCCAACACTGCGCCTCGTCGATCACTTCCGGTTGCCAGATGTCGAAGAACCAGCTATCGCTCTCTTCCCGTAGCCGCTGCACTTCGCGGCGAAAATGCAGCGCTCTCTCCACCGAACGGTTAATCAAACGACGGCCTGGATTGCCTCTCAGCATCGCCGCAGCCGTTTCCATCGACGCTACAATGCCGTAATTCGGTGACGTGGTGGTATGCATCATATAGGCTTCGTTAAAGGTGCTTTCATCGTAGTCGCCCTTAATGTGGATCATCGAAGCCTGCGAAAACGCCGCCAGCAGTTTGTGCGTAGATTGGGTTTCGTATATCACCTTACCGAGGGTACGTTCGCCACTCATGCCGCTTTTGCCGTCATAAATCGGATGGAAGTTGGTGTAAGGCACCCAGGCAGAGTCAAAGTGGATTGAGGGCACGTCCAGCGTCTGTTTGATGTAGTCGGTGTTGTACAACAACCCATCATAGGTAGAGTTAGTGATCACCGCATGCACTGGCCAACTCGCATTGGCTGTCGTCGCGACCCTATCGGCAATGCTCTCATGGGTGAATTCGTGGCGTGGGATGCCGCCAAGAATGCCATAGGCATTACGCAGTGGGCGCAGGTAAATCGGCACGATATCGCTCATCATCAACAGATGGCACAGCGATTTATGGCAATTCCGGTCGATCAAGACGGTGCTGCCACTTGGCGCAGAATACATCCCGACAATTTTATTGGCCGTGGAGGTGCCGTTGGTCACCAGATAGCTTTGTTCGGCATTAAAAGTACGTGCAATATACTCTTCAGCCTCTAGGTGCGGGCCCGTGTGATCCAGCAACGATCCCAGTTCAGTGACAGAAATCGATACGTCGGCTTTCAGGGTATTGGCACCGAAAAAGTCGTAAAATAGGCAACCCACCGGGCTTTTCTGGAAGGCCGTACCGGCCATATGGCCTGGCGTACAGAAGGTATATTTCCCCTCTCGCACATAATTGAACAGCGCTTTGGTCAAGGGCGGCGTAATGGTATCAATGTATTCGGCCGTATATTGCTGGATGCGTTGTGCAATATCATCCGCCGCATTCAGCCCATACTCAAAGAAATACAAGGCCATACGCATTTCGTGCAGGCTAACGTCGAAAGTGGAATGGGTATTGATAAAGGCATACAGCGGCAGATATTCGTTCAGCTCGTTGATGTCGCTGCACAACTCCAGGCTGTAGTCATCCCAGTCAAAGATCACCCCGCAGATACGCGCATTTGCCTCGACTAACTTCAACAGGTCACCGCTGTTTTTTGGATACACCAGTTGGAAATCCATTGCAGTCAGTGCGGTGTGGAGCTCGCGGATCGGCTCATCTTTATAATAAACGCCCGCTGGGCTCATGATCGCGATGATGTTCATCGGCTGCTCCTGTCAGTTAACCGCCAAACGCCTATAACAACATGAAAATCCAGCGGTGTGTAGCCAAAAAAAAACCGCCCGAAGGCGGTTTCTTGCAACGCATAACTGAACTCAGCAATAGCCGTAGTTCATCAGGCGCTGATAACGGCGATTGAGCAACTCTTCGTTGTTCAAACCATCGAGATCTTTCAGATCAGCCAGCAGCTGTGCTTTCAGCGTCGCAGCCATCGCAGGCACGTCGCGGTGGGCAGAACCCAACGGCTCCGGGATCACCGAATCAATCAGTTTCAGCTCTTTCAGGCGTGGTGCGGTAATGCCCATCGCTTCTGCAGCCAGAGGGGCTTTATCAGCGCTCTTCCACAGGATTGATGCACAGCCTTCCGGTGAGATCACCGAATAGGTGCTGTACTGCAGCATATTCACTTTGTCACCAACGCCGATAGCCAATGCGCCGCCAGAGCCGCCTTCGCCAATTACGGTGCAGATCACCGGAATGTTCAGGCGGGACATTTCACGCAGGTTATGGGCAATGGCTTCCGATTGGCCGCGTTCTTCCGCGCCCACGCCCGGGTATGCACCTGGGGTGTCGATGAAAGTGATCAACGGCAGCTTAAAGCGAGAGGCCATTTCCATCAGGCGTAATGCTTTGCGGTAACCTTCTGGTGCCGGCATACCGAAGTTGCGACGGATTTTCTCTTTGGTTTCACGGCCTTTCTGGTGACCGATGATCATCACCGGGCGACCATCTAAGCGCGCAATACCACCTACAATCGCTTTATCATCGGCATAGGCACGATCGCCCGCCAACTCTTCGAAGTCGGTAAAGATGTGTTTGATATAATCCAGGGTATAAGGACGGCGCGGGTGGCGTGCCAATTGGGCAACTTGCCAAGCCCCAAGATCGGAAAAAATCTTGCGCGTCAGCTCAACGCTCTTTTCACGAAGGCGCTGAACCTCTTCGTCCAGATTAATATCTAATTTTTCGTCTTGACGGCTGACTGCAGTCAGCGAGTCAATTTTCGCTTCCAGCTCTGCAATCGGCTGTTCAAAATCAAGAAAATTCAGACTCATAGCATTCCTATTTTAGTCAAATTCCAGTTCCACCTGCTCATTACCTACCAAAGTCCGCAAATCAATCAATAAGCGGTCGGTTGGCGTCACGCGCCAGGTTGCGCCAAAACGCAGCTTGGCCCGCGCATCTTCCCGTTGATAGTAAAGATGCACTGGAATCGTCCCCGAGCGATGGGGTTCCAAAGACTGACGGAGACGGTTCAAAAGCTGGTCATCAATTTGCCTGTCCGTCAGCGAGATAGCAAGCCCGCGAGCGTATTTTTCACGGGCTTCACTGATGTCCATTAGCTCACGGGCGGTCATTTTAAGCCCACCGCTAAAGTCATCAAAGCTGACCTGTCCACTGGCGATCAGGATACGGTCTTTTTCCAATAAATGCTGGTATTTTTCTAACGCATCGGTGAATAACATGACTTCCAGACGGCCAGAACGGTCATCCAGGGTACAAATTCCGATGCGATTACCGCGCTTGGTGACCATAACCCGCGAGGCAATCACCAGCCCAACAGCGGTCGTCATTTTGCCCCGATCCGTCGGGTGCATATCTTTCAAACGCTGGCCACCGGCGTAGCGTTCGATTTCCTTCAGGTACTGGGTGATGGGGTGACCCGTGAGGTACAAACCCAACGTTTCCCGTTCACCGTCCAGCACCACCTGCTCCTGCCAGCGGGGCACGTTAGCGTAGGATTGCTCCACTTGCTCTGGCGCTTCCGCCAATACGCCAAACATATCCACCTGACCGATAGCTTCGGCTTTGGCATGCTGATCGGCCGCTTTCAACGCATCGCCCAATGAATTCATCAGCGCGGCACGGTGCGGTCCAAGGCGGTCGAATGCCCCGGACATGATCAGCTTTTCAAGAATGCGACGGTTCAGTTTTTTGATGTCTGAGCGTGCACATAAATCGAAGAGGTCTTTAAAGTAGCCTTGTTCGCCGCTGTTACGTGCTTCAAGAATAGCTTCAATCGGCCCTTCACCCACACCTTTGATGGCGCCGATGCCGTAAACGATCTCACCCTCATCATTTACGTGGAAATGGTACTGCCCGCTGTTGATATCCGGCGGCAGGATTTTCAGGCCCATGCGCCAGCACTCATCCACCAATCCCACCACTTTATCGGTGTTGTCCATATCGGCAGTCATTACCGCCGCCATAAACTCAGCTGGGTAGTGCGCCTTCAGCCACAACGTTTGGTATGACACCAAAGCATAGGCGGCGGAGTGTGATTTGTTGAAACCGTAACCGGCAAATTTTTCCACCAGGTCAAAGATTTTTACCGACAGCTCACCGTCGATACCACGCGATTTTGCTCCATCCTCGAAACCGCCGCGCTGCTTGGCCATTTCTACCGGGTTCTTTTTACCCATCGCACGGCGCAACATGTCCGCGCCGCCCAGCGAATAACCGGCCAGCACCTGGGCAATCTGCATAACCTGTTCTTGATACAGGATGATGCCGTACGTCGGCTCCAACACAGGCTTAAGCGACTCATGTTGCCACTGGATATCCGGGTAGGATATTTCTTCACGGCCGTGTTTACGGTCGATAAAGTTATCAACCATGCCTGATTGCAGCGGCCCTGGGCGGAACAGCGCCACCAGTGCGATCATATCTTCGAAGCAGTCGGGCTTCAGGCGTTTGATCAGATCTTTCATACCGCGAGATTCAAGCTGGAAGACCGCGGTGGTCTCCGAACGCTGCAGCATGTCGAAGCTTTTCTTGTCCTCTAACGGAATGGCGGCGATATCGATCGGCTCCAACCCGGTTTTGGCTCGGCGAGCGTTGATCATCGCCAGCGCCCAGTCGATGATCGTCAGAGTACGCAAGCCGAGGAAGTCGAACTTCACCAGACCGGCGTATTCCACGTCGTTCTTGTCAAACTGGGTTACCGGGTGCTGACCTTCGGCATCGCAATACAGCGGGGCAAAGTCAGTGATTTTCGTCGGCGCGATGACCACCCCCCCGGCGTGTTTACCGGCGTTACGTGTCACCCCTTCCAACTTACGCGCCATATCGATCAGCGCTTTGACTTCTTCATCGGCCTCGTAGATTTCCGGCAACTGCGGCTCGGCAGCAAAGGCCTTTTCCAGCGTCATTCCCGGATCGGGTGGCACCAGCTTGGAGATGCGGTCGACGAAGCCATAAGGGTGGCCTAACACGCGTCCCACGTCGCGAATAACGGCTTTCGCCGCCATGGTACCGAAGGTAATGATCTGTGATACCGCTTCACGGCCGTACATTTCTGCCACGTGATCAATCACCAGATCGCGTTTTTCCATGCAAAAGTCGACGTCGAAGTCGGGCATCGAAACACGTTCCGGGTTAAGGAAACGTTCAAATAGCAGATCAAACTCTAACGGGTCGAGATCGGTGATTTTCAGCGCATAGGCCACTAACGAGCCGGCACCAGAGCCACGGCCCGGGCCAACCGGCACATTATTGTCTTTCGACCACTGAATGAACTCCATGACGATCAGGAAGTAACCTGGGAAGCCCATCTGGTTGATCACTTTCAGCTCAACATCCAGACGTTCGTCATATTCAGGGCGGCGTTGAGCGCGCACTTCCGGATCGGGGAACAGGAACTCCAAACGGTCTTCCAAGCCTTCCTTCGACTTAAGGATCAGGAAATCTTCGGTGGTCATTTCACCAGTCGGGAACTGCGGCAGGAAGTATTCACCAAGACGAATGGTCACATTGCAGCGTTTGGCAATTTCGACGCTATTGAGCAACGCTTCCGGGATGTCGGCAAACAGCTCACACATCTCGTCTTCGCTCCGCATGTATTGCTGCGGCGTATAGTTACGTGGGCGTTTGGGATCGTCTAAAGTAAAGCCGTCATGGATGGCAACGCGGATTTCGTGGGCATCAAAGTCATCCGCAACCAGAAAACGCACGTCGTTAGTGGCCACCACCGGTAGCCCACGCTCGGTAGCCAGCGCCACCGCGGCATGCAAATAGTTTTCTTCGTCTGGCCGTCCGGTGCGGATCAACTCGAGATAATAGCTGTCAGGGAAGTACTGCTGGTAGAACTCCAGGCATTGCTCTACCTGCGGCTGGTTACCACGCAGTAAAAACTTACCGACGTCGCCCTGACGCGCGCCAGAGAGCAGAATAAGCCCTTCACGGTGCTCAATCAGCCAGTCACGATCAATAATCGGGCCAGCAGCACCGTAACCGCGCTGATAAGCACGGGAGATCAACAGCGTCAGGTTTTGGTAACCGTCATTATTGGCAGCCAGCACCGTGAGCTGCGCAAGTTCATCGCCCAGCACGTCGCTTTGCACGTGAAAATCTGCGCCGATGATCGGTTTAATCCCGGCACCGTGCGCACTGCCATAAAACTTCACCAGGCCACACAGGTTAGTAAAGTCAGTAATTGCCAAAGCAGGCATGGCTAACGCGGCGGCTCTTTTCACCAACGGCCCAATCTTGGCTAATCCATCAATCATGGAATAGTCACTATGAACGCGCAGGTGAATAAAACGAGGTTCGGCCATATCCAGATACCTGAATCTATGGGCTCAGTGAACTGATACCCGGGTTAACTCTATCGCGTGCCTGGCCCGAATTACCGGGCCTGCAGATTACAGCTCCAGCGCCCTTCTTACCGGGGCAAAGCTGCGGCGATGATGCTCGGTCGCACCCAGCGCGGCCAGCCGCTCCAGATGGAAGGCGGTCGGATAACCTTTATGCTGCGCAAAACCGTAGTCCGGGAATACCCGATCCAGTTCGGTCATTTCGTGGTCACGCGTTACTTTCGCCAGAATGGATGCCGCGCTGATTTCCGCGACACGGCTATCGCCCTTCACTACCGCCTGCGAACGCATCGGCAATGACGGACAACGGTTACCGTCAATCAATACCATGTCCGGCACGATATGCAATCCGGCAACAGCACGCTGCATCGCCAACATCGTGGCATGCAGAATGTTAAGTTCGTCAATCTCATCCGGCTCGGCGCGTCCCAGACTCCAGGACAGTGCCTTCTCAATAATCTCGTCATATAACGCCAATCGGCGCTTTTCACTGAGTTTTTTCGAGTCCGCCAAACCCAGGATCGGTCGGGTAGGATCGAGAATTACTGCGGCAGTTACAACCGCCCCGACCAAGGGGCCTCGGCCGACCTCATCCACACCGGCAATCAATGTCGCGGCAGGATAAATGAAAGGTTCAATCATGCTTTTGCCAGCTCCAACACAGCCTGAGCGGCCTGTTCGTCAGCACCGCAACGGATGCTGTGGTGCAAAGTAAGGAACGTCTGTTTCAGTTCATCGGTTTGCGGGCTGTCTTCCAACAGAGGCATCACCGCCGCTGCCAGTTTTTCCGGCACGCAATCATGCTGTAACAGTTCAGTGACGATCTCACGGCCCGCTAATAAATTAGGCAGTGAAACATAGGGGGTTTTCACCAACCGCTGCGCCAACCAGAAGGTAAATGGCTTCATACGGTAGCCCACCACCATCGGACATTTGGCCAACATGCATTCCAGCGCCGCAGTACCCGAGGCCAGTAATGCAGCATCGCTGGCGATCATCGCCTCACGACCCTGACCATTCAGCAGATGAACCCTCAGCTCTGGTGCCACTTCAGCCTTGATACGCTCGAACTGCTCACGCCGCTTGGCATTCACCAAGGGCACGACCAATTCCAGATCGGGATAACGCGTACGCAGTAACTGCGCCGTTTTGAGGAAATCGGCACTCAGCATCTCGACTTCTGCGCCGCGGCTCCCCGGAAGCAAAGCAAGGCAACGTGCATCAGGTGCGATACCCAAAGCTGCACGCGCAGTCAGTTTGTCCGGTTGAAGAGGCATGGCGTCGGCCATCGTGTGGCCAATAAAACGGCAAGGAACGTTAAAACGATCGTAAAACGCTTTTTCGAAAGGGAGAAACGCCAGCACCAGATCGGTGGCTTTGCCAATTTTGAAAACGCGCTTCTGACGCCAGGCCCAAACGGACGGGCTGACATAGTGAATGGTGCGGATGCCCCGCTGTTTCAGGCGGCCTTCCAACGTGATATTGAAGTCCGGCGCATCAATGCCGACAAACACGTCTGGCTTCAGGTCGCTGAACCGGCGGGTAAGATCCTTGCGGATCTTTAACAGGCGTGGCAAGCGCTCGAGCACTTCCACCACGCCCATTACCGCCAGCTCTTCCATTTCGTACCAGGTTTCGCAGCCTTCCGCCTGCATCAGCGGGCCCGCGACGCCAACAAAACGCGCGTCAGGAATCTGCGCCTTGAGCGCACGGATCAAACCGGCGCCAAGAATATCACCGGAAGTTTCTCCGGCGACCAATCCGATAGTCAATGGGCGATTTAGCATAGGTCAGCGAATGATACCGCGGGTTGAACGGGTAAAGAAATCGAGGTATTGCTGCACCACTGGCTGTTCTTTAGCCAGGGCTTCGATTTCTGTCTTCGCCTCATCCAGCGTTTTTTCACTGCGATAAAGGATCTTGTAGGCATTACGGATCGCCTGCATTTCATCCTTATCAAAACCACGACGCTTCAGGCCAACGGCGTTAACACCGAATGGTGTCGCGTGGTTACCTTGTGCGATGACGAAAGGAGGCACGTCCTGAGCAACCCCGGAGCAGCCGCCAACCATCACGTGTGCGCCAATAATGCAGAACTGATGAATCGCCGTCATGCCACCGATAATAGCATGGTCGTCAACTTCAACATGGCCCGCAAGCGTGGCGTTGTTGGCCAGCACGCAAGAATTGCCGACTACGCAGTCGTGCGCAACGTGCACGTTAACCATCAACAGGTTGTCGCTGCCCACTTTGGTCAGGCCTGAGCCCTGCGCAGTGCCGCGATGGATGGTGACGCTTTCGCGGATGCGATTACGGTCGCCAACTTCAACGCGTGTTGGTTCACCCGCATACTTCAGATCCTGATTCACTTCACCGATGGAGGCGAACTGATAGATCTGATTATCACGGCCAATCTTGGTAATGCCGTTCACCACAACGTGGGACTTCAGTACCGTGCCAGCGCCGATTTCCACCTGGGAGCCGACGTAGCAGAAGGGACCGATATGCGCGCCAGCGCCAATAATGGCGCCGTCTTCAACTATTGCGCTAGGGTGGATAAAGGCGGTTTCGTCAATCACGGATTATGCCTCCCGGCTGCGGGCACACATCATGGTTGCTTCGCAGACAATTTTGCCGTCTACCGTCGCCACGCCTTTGAAACGCGTCAAGCCACGGCGGGTTTTCTCAAAGGTGACTTCCATGATCATCTGATCGCCTGGCACTACCGGACGTTTGAAGCGGGCTTCGTCAATACCGGCAAAGTAATACAATTCGCCCGGTTCCAGTTTGCCGACGCTTTTAAACGCCAAGATACCGGTGGCTTGCGCCATGGCTTCCAGAATCAATACGCCTGGAAAAATCGGTTTACCAGGGAAGTGTCCCTGGAAAAACGGCTCATTTACAGATACGTTCTTCACCGCACGCAGGAATTTGTGCTCCTCAAACTCGAGGACGCGATCGACCAGCAAGAACGGGTAACGGTGAGGAAGCAGCTCTAAAATTTCTGCAATATCCAGAGTATGAGTGTCAGTAGTCAAAATACTCTTCCTGTCTCTAAAAACTGATGGCATCAACAACACGGCCTGCGCTGACCCCAAAAGGAGATCATCATGCAGGCCGCAAATTAACAACTCTTTGCGCTTTTGGTCTCATGACCAACGCGTTTCGTTTTGTACCCAGTGTGGCGGGCGGCAGTGATTATACCCTACATCGTGCAAACTGCATTTTGTTAGCTGCCTTCACTTACCCATTGGCTATGTGCCGGGGTTCGCTCAGTTGCCGCCGCAATGCAGCGTACAATTTATCGGGTATCGTCTTTTCCGACTTTTCGTTCGACAGCTTTTAAGCGCTTGCTAATCTCATCGATATTCATCACCAACGCAGCGGTTTTACGCCACACTTTGTTGGGTTGTAACGGAATGCCCGAAGAGTATACCCCAGGTTCGGTGATTGGTCGCATAACCATTCCCATTCCGGTGACAACAACTTTGTCGGCGATCTCCATGTGACCGTTGATCACGCTGGCTCCGCCGATCTGGCAATAGCGCCCGATTTTCAGGCTGCCTGCCATAATCACACCACCGGCGACGGCGGTATTCTCGCCAATCACAACGTTATGTGCAATCTGACATTGGTTGTCGATGATAACACCATTCCCAATCTGGGTGTTATCCAACGCGCCGCGGTCAATCGTGGTGCAAGCGCCAATTTCGACGCGATCGCCAATAATCACCGTGCCCAGTTGAGGGATCTTGATCCACTCGCCGCGTTCGTTGGCATAGCCAAAACCGTCAGCGCCAATCACAGTACCGGACTGGATCAAGCAGCGCTGGCCGATCTCGACCTCATGATAAATCGTAACGTTCGCCCACAGACGCGTACCCGCGCCAATGCGTGCACTTTTGCCGATAAAACAGCCAGGGCCGATAACCACGTTATCACCCAGTACTGCACCAGACTCGATCACCGCATTTGCCCCTATGGCAACATGCTGTCCCAGCGTGGCGTCAGGGGAGATAACCGCACTTGGCGCGATATCCTGAGCCGGGGATGGCGTCGTATCCATCAGCTGCGCCATACGCGCGTAAGTCAGATAAGGGTTTTTAACCACCAGCGCCGCAGAACGGCAGTGTGGTAAGTCCGCTTCGGTAAGCACTACTGCGCTTGCCTGGCAGGAAGACAGCTGCTCTTGATAGCGGCTGTTTGACAAAAACGTGATTTGGCCAGCCTGTGCCGAATGCATAGAAGCAATGCCGGTGATGACGAGATCGCCATCACCGTGCAATTGTGCATCCAACTGCTGCGCTAAATCAGCCAGTCGAATTGAAGGCATGTGTTATTTAACCTGTTTCAGCACGTCGGCAGTGATGTCTTTAGAAGAACCTGCGTAGGCAACAGCGTTAGCATCGATGACTACGTCGTAGCCTTCTTTGCTGGCAACAGATTTCACAGCGTCCTGAATACGGCTCAGGATTTTGTTACGCTCTTCCATCTGACGGCGACGGTTGTCCTGCTCAAAAGCCTGTGCTTTCTGAGAGAACTGCTCGCGCTGTGCCATCACGTCCTTTTCCATCTTGCTACGATCGCTGGCTTTCATGGTCGCGCCATCACGCTGCAAACGTTGCATTTTGGTCTGAAGGCTACGCTCCATGTTCTGAAGCTCACCCGCACGGCCTTTGAACTCGTTTTCCAGCTGTTTGGCAACGGCTTCACGAGCCGGCAACTGTTGGAAAATGCTGGAGACGTTAACTACAGCGATCTTATCTGCTGCCTGAACGCCAGCTGAAGCAGCCATTGCTAAACCGAGGCCTGCGGCACACAACCACTTTTTCACTATAAACTCCTTACCATCACCCATTTGTGTCATATGACACTGAAGTACACAATCTGCCAGACTTATCCCGCAAAACAATGAGAATCATCTCTCTGTGCTCTGACGGGCGCCTGGCATTTGCGATTCTTAATAACTGCTATGCCCAGAAGCGGGACCTGTTACCAGGTCTTGCCAATGTTAAATTGGAACTGTTCGGACTTGTCGCCTTCGTATTTCTTGAGCGGGTTGGCATAAGAGAACACCAACGGACCCAAAGGTGACATCCACTGCAAAGCGATACCGGCAGAAACGCGGATATTGCTCGCTTTACTGTAGTCCGGAATATCATACATGCTAGTTTGAGCCGTATTCTGCCAGTTGGTATCCCACACGGTGCCCGCATCCATAAACAGTGAAGTACGCACAGAGTTAGCGTATTTCTCACTGATGAATGGCGTTGGCGTGATCAGCTCCATACTGGCGACCGCCATGGCGTTACCGCCCACTGCGTCGTCCGAGTTACAAATCGGGGTACCGTTACTGCAGCTATACGAGCTGGAGTTGTAGTATGCCGCTTTTGGACCAATGGTGTTGGAACCGAAACCACGCACGGTGCTTGAACCACCGGCGTAGAAGTTCTCGTAGAACGGCATTTCTTTGCTGCCAATACCGTCGGCATACCCCAGACGGCCACGCCCCAACAGCACCCAGGTACGATCGTCATTGATCGGAACGTACTGCACGCTGTCTAACGTCAACTTGTAGTATTCGTTATCTGAGCCTGGAATGGTGACTTTACCATTCAGCGTCGTGCGGTTACCCGAGGTTGGGAAATAGCCACGGTCAAGGTTGTTGTAGGTCCAACCCAGGTTCAACGTGAAGTCGTCGGCAGAATAGCTGGCGCGGTCAGTGGTGTTAGGGTTCAGGCCCACTGAGTCCAGATAACGCCACATGGCAATCTGCGGCTGCATGTTCGACAGACCGTTATGCACATAACCCAAGCCGGTACGCAACGAGTTGTTTTCGTTGATCGGGAAGCCCAGGGTACCGTCTATACCGTAACTCTTGTTGGTATAGTCGGACAGGTCCGCGTCATTCGCTTTAAAGTCGTTGTAGAAGATACGACCACCCAAACTCACACCGTCAACGGTGAAGTACGGGTTGGTGACCGACAGCTCTGTGTAGGTCTGGTAGTCGTTCTTGGTACCGCTGATACCGACGGAATAGCCCGTACCCAGCCAGTTGTCCTGCTGAACACCCGCCTGGAAGCTAACACCGCTCTCGGTGCCGTAACCGACGCCGAAGTTAAAGGTACCGGTGTTACGCTCTTTGACCTTGTAGGTGACGTCGACCTGGTCCGCAGTACCTGGAACGCGCTGGGTTTCGACATCGACCGTTTCAAAGTAACCCAAACGGTTCAGACGCTCTTTACCCTGTTCAACTTGAGCATTACCCAGCCATGCACCTTCCATCTGGCGCATTTCACGGCGCAATACGGCGTCTTTACTGGTGTCGTTACCTTCGAACTTGATACGGCGTACGTAGAAGCGGTTGCCTGCATCAATATTCAGGTGCAGCTTCACGGTTTTATCCGCGTCGTTGATTTCAGGCTGAGTGGAGACACGCGGATAGGCATAACCATAACGGCCCAACATCGTTTTGACGTTGTCTTCCATTTTGGTCACTTTACTGCCGTTGTACAGCTCGCCTGGCTCGATTTTGGTCAACTGGGCAACTTCTGCCGAGTGGCCAGCCAGGTTGCCATTCACTACCACGCCGGTAAGCTTGTACTGCTCGCCTTCGGTGATATTGATGGTGATGTAAATGCCTTTTTTGTCCGGCGTCAGGCTGACCTGAGTCGAATCAATATTAAAGCGTGCGTAGCCGCGATCCAGATAGAAACTGCGCAGGGTTTCAAGGTCACCCGCCAGTTTTTGTTTCTGATATTTGCGATCGCCGACCACGTTCCACCAAGGTACCTCATCACGCAGTTGGAAGCGTGAAATCAGTTCATCGTTGGTGAAGGCATGATTGCCGACAATGTTGATTTGTTGAATCTTGGCAGAAACCCCTTCCGTGAACACCAGTTTCAGGTCGACACGGTTACGCGGCAACGGCGTGACAACGGCTTTCACCGAGGCGCTGTATTTACCGACGCTGTAGTAGAAGTCTTCCAACCCTTTTTCAATGCTGGAAATCGTGGTGCGGTCAAGCGCTTCGCCAACCCGAACGCCAGAGGCCTCCAGGTTTTGCTTGAGCATGTCATCTTTCACCGACTTGTTGCCGGAGAAGGTGATGCTGGCAATGGTAGGACGTTCCTTAACCTGAACAATCAGCGTATTACCATCGCGCAGCACGCGAACGTCCTCGAAGTTGCCAGTGGCAAACAAGGCACGGATGGTATTACTGATATCATCGTCAGTGACGGTATCGCCTACGCGAACCGGCATGTTGAGTAACGCCGCACCGACGGCGACTCGCTGCAGGCCTTCGAAATGAATATCCTTCACTACGAACCCGTCTGCACCGTATACGGTGGCGCTGCCAAACAGCAGCGACGCTATGAGCAACTTTTTCATCGCCATCGTTGTTATGCGTTCTTCCTAACCTATCCTCGCCCCTAAAGACGAGAAAAATCATTGAAAAGTGCAAGACCCATTAAAAGCACCAACACGATCGAACCAATGCGGTAACTGTAGTCCTGTACTCGCTCGGAAACCGGCCCACCCTTCAGCTTTTCTATCGCCAGGAAAAGGAGATGCCCACCATCTAACACCGGTAATGGGAACAGGTTGATGATACCCAGGTTGACACTGATCAACGCCAGGAACATCAGATAATACACAAACCCGACCCCAGCTGACGCCCCTGCTCCCTGTGCAATCGAAATCGGGCCACTCAGGTTGTTCAGCTTTACATCACCGGTTATTAATTTGCCCAGCATTTTGACCGTAAGGCTCATTAGCTGCCAGGTCTTGTCCCCAGCCTGATACAGCGCTGGGAAAGGTCCATACTGGCGAATCGTTTTATACTCGTCTGGCAGCGGCAACACTTTCGGAATGATGCCTGCAAATCCCACGGTTTTGTCTTTTCCCACCGGCTTTGTATCCGGTATCAGCGTCAAAGACAAGGGGGCGCCGTTTCTTTCGATCTCTAAAGCCAGCGGTTGTCCTGGGCCGTTGTGGATCCGTTTAACCAACGTTTGCCAACGACCCAATAGCTGACCATCGACTTTAACGATCCTGTCCCCTGCTTGCAAACCCGCCTTTTGTGCAGCCGAATTCGGTTGCACTTCGGCAAGGACAGATTCTATCTGCGGGCCGCGTGGAATGATACCCAGAGCAACGACGGGATCTTGCTTGTCCGGCTCAAAGTTCCATTGACGCAAATCGAGGGTTTTAGTGACTACCCGCGAAGAACCAAATGGCGCGATGCCAACTTCCGTTTGCGCATCGCCAATCTTTGTCACCAGCGCCAAACGAACTGATTCCCAATCAGGCGTTTCGATGCCATCTACAGACTTAAGTTCCATCCCAGGCGAAATTTCAGCGTTAGCGGCGATCGATTGTGGTGAGATTTCACCGATCACAGGGCGGAAGCTGGGGACGCCGATAATGAATACCAGCCAGTAAGCAAGGATAGCGAACAGGAAATTGGCGATAGGGCCGGCGCTGACGATGGCGGCACGTTGCCAAACGGTTTTGTTGTTAAATGCCTGATGGCGAAGTTCCGGTGCAACCGAGTCAACGCGCTCATCAAGCATCTTCACATAACCGCCCAGCGGGATCAGGGCAATCACATACTCCGTGCCCTGGCGATCGGTACGACGCCACAAAGCACGGCCAAAACCAATGGAGAAGCGTTCTACTCGGACGCCGCAACGGCGAGCAACCCAAAAATGCCCGAACTCGTGCACGGTGATTAACACACCGAGCGCAACCAGAAATGCGACCAAGTTCCAGAGCACGCTAACCATAATCCCTTCACTCCCCGTCATTGACGGATTAAAACACTAACAGCATCAGGCAGGCAAATACAGGCACTGCTGCGGTCAGGCTATCGATACGATCCAGTATACCGCCATGACCCGGTATCAAATGACCACTGTCTTTGATACCCGCTTCGCGTTTGAACATGCTCTCGGTAAGGTCACCCAGCACAGAAGCCAGCGCAGCCACTATCGAACAAATCAGTAAGGTCGCCGGCACCACGTTCAGCGGGGCATAACGGCCAAACAACCAGGATATCAGGGCTGAGGTGATCAGGCCACCAATGAGCCCCTCCCAGGTTTTCCCCGGGGAAACTTTCGGTGCCAGTTTATGCTTGCCAAACAACTTGCCGAACATATAGGCACCGGAATCCGCGCCCCACACCAACAGCATCACATACAGCAGCCACCAGGCACCGGTGAAGTGGTTTTGTTCATAGCCGAACTGACGCAACGACAGCATGCCCCAGAAGAACGGCACGATGGTCAGCAGACCGAAAACCAGACGTATCGGGCGTGAGTTACGCCACAGTGCTGCTGAACCGGGATAAAACAGAACCAGTAACAGCGCTGCCAGCCACCAAACCAGTGACAGCCATAACGGCCCACCGACCTGAGGCAAATGGACCGACTGGTGATAAGCCGGGATGCTGAGCATCATTAATGCCAGCAGGAAGCCGCACAATATCGCCAACCAGATGCGCTGCGAGCGGGAAGTAAAACCGGCCAATTGGCCCCACTCCCAGGCAGCTAACATGCACACAACGAGCGTTACCAGGGCAAAGCCCACCGGCGGCAGCAAAAACAGCGCTGCGATAACAATCGGAATTAAAATCAGAGCAGTTATGAGGCGATACTTCAGCAAAAGTTCCCCCTAGGACGCATTGGCGCCGATAGGTGTTGTTCCCCCGAAGCGACGCTCGCGTTGTGCAAATGCATTCAGCGCACCTTCAAAGACAAGTTCATCAAAATCAGGCCAGAGTACATCAGTAAAGTAAAGTTCAGCATAAGCAATTTGCCACAGCAAAAAGTTACTGATGCGATGTTCACCACCAGTGCGGATCACCAGATCCACCGGTGACAGGTCATTCATGCAGACCCGCTCACCCAGTAACTCTTCGCTAATTTGATCGGGATGCAGTACACCATCCTTCACCTGCTCAGCCAGTTCCCTTACTCCCTGAATAATATCCCAACGACCGCCATAGTTGGCAGCAATGTTGAGCGTCAGGCCATCGTTATTTTCTGTCAGTTGCTCAGAGCGATGGATCCGCTCTTGCAAACGCGTACTGAAACGGCTGATGTCGCCGATCACCCGCAATCTGACGTTATGTTTATGCAGGCTTTTCACTTCGCTATCCAGGGCACGGACAAAAAGCTCCATTAGGGCGGAGACTTCCTGCACCGGACGGTTCCAGTTCTCGCTGCTGAAGGCATAAAGCGTGAGCGCATCTAAATGGTTATTGGCGGCAAAGCTGACAGCACGCCGAACCGATTTCACCCCTGCTTTATGACCGAAGACACGTAACTTACCCTGACGTTTAGCCCAGCGTCCGTTGCCGTCCATAATAATGGCGACATGTCGTGGCCCCAGAGTGGACGGATTAGCCTCTTGTTGATTTGCGGACGACATAACTCGTACTTATTTCCTCAATAGAAATACAACTGCCCTTCCGGAACATCAGACCCTTACGCGCAAAAAAAGCCGTGTGCCCGACACGGCTTTTCAGTCTGCCCAGCAACAGCAGGGAATATCTGCTGCGCCATCGGCATTCGAGATGTCAATCAGGCCATAATTCAACGGTATAACCGCTGACAGGTGGCGCAGACTATACCACCTCAACCGGGCCTGAACAAACGGCCCCACTGCGGCACGCGTAATTTGCGAACAAAATAGGATAATTGCCGGTATCAGTTCCGCAGTGATTTAACGTATCCAACGGCAACCTCACGTGCCTGACGATCTATTTCTAAGACCGCATCAATGCACGTCGGTTCCTGCACGGATAGCCGCTCGACCACTTTTTGGTTCACTGCCGCAATATCGGTAAAGCGAATCTGCTCCTGCAGGAAAGCCGCCACAGCCACTTCGTTAGCTGCATTCAGCGCTGTTGTTGCTGCCTGACCCGCATCAAAAGCGTCAATAGCCAGATACAGGCAGGGGTAGCGCTCCCGCTCAGGTTCAGCAAAGGTCAGTGAGCCAATACGACAGAAATCCAGGGCTTCTACGCCTGAACTGATACGCTGCGGATATGCCATCGCATGGGCGATAGGAGTACGCATATCTGGCGTACCCAACTGAGCCAGCACGCTGCCATCAGCGTAACGCACCATTGAGTGGATCACCGACTGCGGATGCAGAATCACTTCCATTTGTTCGGCCGAGGCATTAAACAGCCAACGGGCCTCAATATATTCCAGTCCTTTATTCATCATGGTGGCGGAATCTACCGAAATCTTGCGCCCCATCGACCAATTAGGGTGAGCGCAGGCTTGATCCGGCGTCATCGTGGCGAACTGTTCCATTGGCGTAGTACGGAATGGGCCACCTGAACCGGTAAGCACGATGCGCGAAACACCATGACTGTCTAATGAAGAGTATCCCAACTGACGCTGAATGCTCTCAGGCAAACTCTGAAAAATCGCGTTATGCTCGCTATCCAACGGCAACAACTGCGTCTGGCTCTTTTGAACCGCATCCATGAACAGGCGTCCGCAGGTCACCAGCGACTCTTTATTCGCCAACAGTACCTGTTTGCCAGCACGAATGGCCGCCAACGTCGGCAGCAGCCCGGCAGCGCCAACAATGGCCGCCGTCACCTGATCGACATCGTCCAGCGCCGCCAATTCACAGGCAGCCTGTTCACCTGACATCACCTCGGTGGCAATGCCGTTCTCCGCCAGCAGGATGCGCAGCTCACGTGCAGCGCCTTCATCCGCCATCGCTGCATAGGCTGGACGAAATTCCATGCACTGTTGCGCCATGACCGCTACATTGCGGCCGGCAACCAGCGCTTTAATCGCGAAACGGTCGGGATTTTCCCTAACCACGGCCAGGGTACTTGTCCCCACTGAGCCGGTAGAGCCAAGAATAGTCAGTTGCTTCATGAGCTCACTCTGAATAACTGTCTGATGAGATCGGAGGTGATCCAGTGTGTAACCTTGGCCACCACTTGTCCATGATCAATCAGTACGATGAAACGGGATCTGCGCCACAAAAAACAAAGCGCCGCCCAGGCGACGCTTTTTTTCTGCGCGATGCTGATTAGAATTCCATCAGCTCTTTTTCTTTATCCGCTAGCGCGGCATCCAGAAGTTTGATGTACGCATCGGTCAGTTTCTGAACATCGTCCTGTGAGCGACGATCTTCGTCTTCGCTGATTTCTTTGTCTTTCAGCAGCGCTTTAACTTTATCGTTGGCGTCACGGCGAACGTTACGTACAGCCACACGGCCCTGCTCTGCTTCATTGCGTACGATTTTGATCAGGTCTTTACGACGCTCTTCGGTCAAAGGAGGCAATGGAACGCGGATCACGCTACCCGCTGAGCTTGGGTTCAGACCCAGGTCAGAAGACATGATGGCTTTTTCTACCGCAGAACCCAAAGAGCGATCAAACAGGTTGATTGCCAGGGTGCGGGAGTCTTCAACGGTCACGTTAGCCAACTGACGCAGTGGCGTAGCGGAACCATAGTATTCCACCATGATGCCGTCCAGGATGCTTGGAGAAGCACGACCGGTACGGATTTTATTGATTTGGTTTTTGAATGCTTCTACGCTTTTTTCCATGCGTGAATCAGCATCTTTTCTGATTTCATTAATCACGTTGCGAACCCTTGGAAGCTGGATACTTGGCAGGCTATACCACAGTATAGCCCGTGAATTTTACTCAAGGAGAGCGCACAACGCATAGCGTTACCCGCTCCCACTAAATTTGGCAGAACAGCCTTATTTGCTGATCAGCGTACCTTCGTTCTCACCCATCACCACCCGGCGCAGCGCACCCGGTTTGTTCATGTTAAATACGCGGATTGGCAAACCGTGATCGCGAGCCAGCGTAAATGCCGCCAGATCCATCACTTTCAGCTCACGCTCCAACACGTCTTGATAGGTAATATGCTCATACAGTGTTGCATCCGGGTTTTTAACCGGGTCAGCGGAGTATACACCATCCACTTTGGTCGCTTTCAATACCACATCCGCTTCGATCTCGATCCCGCGCAGACACGCAGCTGAATCGGTGGTGAAGAACGGGTTGCCGGTACCGGCGGAGAAGATCACCACGCGGTTATTACGCAGCAGGCTGATTGCTTCTGCCCAACTGTAGTTATCGCACACGCCGTTCAACGGAATTGCCGACATCAGGCGGGCGTTCACATAGGCACGGTGCAGTGCATCACGCATAGCCAGGCCGTTCATCACGGTAGCCAGCATTCCCATGTGGTCGCCCACTACGCGGTTCATGCCAGCTTGCGCCAGGCCCGCGCCGCGGAACAGGTTACCGCCGCCAATAACTACACCGACCTGAATTCCCAGTTCGACCAGCTCTTTAACTTCCTGAGCCATGCGATCCAAAACGCTAGCGTCGATACCAAAACCTTCTGCGCCTTGCAGGGCTTCGCCACTCAGTTTAAGCAGAATACGCTGATATACGGGTTTTGCATTGGTTGCCATGGAGTTCTGTCCTAAGAAGCAGTATTAGTATTGGGGATTTCAGCCGATGAAACGCGCCTGTGTTGAGTATAATGCCACAGGGCTTGCCACCGGTGTAATTCTGGCTGGATAGAATGGAACCGCCTGACGGCGGCTCCATTATACCCTTCATCTTTCACGTTGCCGCTGCGTTGGCTGCCGTCACTTACCCCAGTCACCTGGTAAACCAGGCTTCTGGGAGTTCGCTCAGTTGCCGCCTTGCCGCACCGCGAAATCTATCGGGTATACAGTCATTAAGACTGTTTGCTCATTGCTGCAACTTCAGCAGCAAAGTCATTTGCCGCTTTTTCGATGCCTTCGCCCACTTCGAAGCGGATGAAGTTAACAACGTCAGCGTTGTGCTCTTTCAGCACCTGGCCAACGGTTTTGCTTGGTTCGATAACGAAAGGCTGACCGGTCAGAGAAACTTCGCCGGTGAATTTCTTCATGCGGCCTTCAACCATTTTCTCAGCGATTTCTTTCGGCTTGCCAGACTGCATGGCGATGTCCAACTGAACCTGGTACTCTTTTTCTACTACTTCAGCAGACACATCTTCAGGCTTAACGAATTCTGGCTTGCTTGCCGCAACGTGCATAGCGATTTGCTTAACCAGCTCTTCATCAGCGCCTTTAGCCGCGATCAGAACGCCGATACGCGCGCCGTGCAGGTAGCTGCCCAGCACGTCGCCTTCCAGGGAAGCCACGCGACGGATGTTGATGTTTTCACCGATTTTGGCAACCAGCGCTACACGTTCTTCTTCGAACTGTGCTTTCAACACTTCAACATCAGTGATTTTGCCTGCAACAGCAGCGTCCAGCACTTTGTCAGCGAATGCCTGGAAACCGGCATCTTTAGCAACGAAGTCAGTCTGGCAGTTAACTTCCAGGATCACGCCGTAGTTGCCTTCGATCTTGGTTTTGATCACGCCGTCAGCAGCTACGTTGCCTGCTTTTTTCGCCGCTTTGATCGCACCAGATTTGCGCATGTTTTCGATTGCCAGCTCGATGTCGCCGTTGGACTCAACCAGCGCTTTCTTACAATCCATCATGCCAGCGCCAGTACGTTCGCGCAGTTCTTTTACCAGAGCAGCGGTAATATCAGCCATTTCTTTTTCCTCGGTTATCTCGCGTAGAGACAGTTCTCATTCAGATAAGCAAAGGGGGCCTATAAAGGCCCCCCTAACCAACATATTCAATACCTGGTTAATAAGGGCTCAGTGACGAGCTTGCCTTATTATTCAGCTTCTACGAAGCTTTCTTCCGCTTGAACGGCCAGATCTTGAGAACGACCTTCACGGACGGCGGCAGCAACGGCAGTCAGGTACAATTTGATTGCACGGATTGCATCGTCGTTACCAGGGATGATGAAGTCAACGCCGTCTGGATCGGAGTTGGTATCAACGATAGAGAATACCGGGATACCCAGGTTGTTGGCTTCTTTGATCGCGATGTGTTCGTGATCAGCATCGATTACGAACAGAGCGTCAGGCAGACCACCCATGTCCTTGATACCACCCAGGGAGTTTTCCAGCTTAGCCAGTTCGCGAGTACGCATCAGCGCCTCTTTCTTGGTCAGCTTGTCAAAGGTGCCATCTTGAGACTGGATTTCCAGATCTTTCAAACGCTTGATTGACTGACGAACGGTTTTCCAGTTAGTCAGCATGCCGCCCAACCAGCGATGGTTCACGAAGAACTGATCGCAGTTGTTAGCATATTCTTTTACCGCTTCGCTTGCTGCGCGCTTAGTACCAACGAACAGGATCTTACCTTTACGGGAAGAGATCTTGGTCAGTTCAGCCAGTGCTGCGTTGGCCATTGGTACAGTTTTTTCCAGGTTGATGATGTGAACCTTGTTACGTGCGCCGAAGATGAAAGGCTTCATTTTCGGGTTCCAGTAACGGGTCTGGTGACCAAAGTGTACACCGGCCTGGAGCATGTCGCGCATGGAAACAGTTGCCATGATTAAACCTCTATAGAGTTAGTTGGGGTTATGCCTCCACGTATCCCATAACGCCGACCCTGGCGGTGATAAATCACCTCAGGGCACCCCGGCGGATGTGCCGATACGTGTGTGTTATTTACACAAAGTGAGTGCAGTTAAAGTATTTTCGGCCTTTTCCGTCATTATCACAAGGACGAAGAGCGGATCTGCCGGCGCGCTTTATACCATAAACCCGCCCCCGACACCAACTTTTGTTACCGGCCAGAGGCTGCCAAAGAAATCAAATTTGGCAGCCTCTGGCCGGGCTGGTACCATAAGAGACTGCTTCTTATTTCTTTCTGTTGTCGTCGAGCACGACACCTGCGGACGAATTTCATGGCAATCTCAATTAAAACACCTGATGACATCCAAAAAATGCGCGTGGCTGGCCGATTGGCCGCCGAAGTGCTGGAAATCATCGAGCCGCACGTCAAACCTGGCGTGACCACCGGCGAACTGGATCGTATCTGTCACGATCACATCACCAACCAACAGCAGGCCATTTCTGCTTGTCTTGGCTACCACGGTTTTCCGAAGTCCGTCTGTATTTCGGTCAACGAAGTGGTCTGCCACGGTATCCCGAGCGATGACAAAGTCTTGAAAGATGGCGACATCGTGAATATCGACGTCACCGTGATCAAAGACGGTTTCCATGGCGATACCTCCAAGATGTTCATTGTTGGCAAGCCGACCATTCTGGGTGAGCGCCTGTGCCGCATCACGCAAGAAAGCCTGTATTTGTCACTGAAAATGGTGAAGCCGGGCATCCGCCTGCGCACGCTGGGCAAAGAGATCCAGAAGTTCGTCGAAGCCGAAAACTTTTCCGTGGTACGTGAGTACTGCGGCCACGGTATTGGCGAGGTCTTCCATGAAGAACCGCAGGTACTGCACTATGACGCCGATGACGGCGGCGTGGTGTTGCAGGCCGGTATGGCCTTCACGATCGAACCTATGGTTAACGCCGGTGATTACCGCATTCGTACCATGAAAGACGGTTGGACGGTAAAAACTAAAGATCGCAGCTTGTCGGCACAGTATGAGCATACTATTGTGGTCACAGATAACGGCTGCGAGATAATGACGTTGCGCAAGGATGACACCATCCCCAACATCATTACGCACGAAATGTAAGAGCTGCAACTGCGTCACTGCAGCTCGTTATATAGATAGGCTGGTATTAACCCGAGGGATTTCCAGTTGCGGCAAGGTAGCAACGGGAAAGATGAAGGGGATTACCGGCCTTTTTTATGGGCTGCGTACTATGTCTGAAAACTTCCGCCAACACGACACCTCGGTCATTCCACAACAGGCCATGCCAGAGCAGCCTGAATATCCCAACGCCTACGGCGATGAGGAGATTAACTGCATCGCGCTGAAACAGCGCCTTGAGCAGTTCCAACTCTGGCTCGCCGCGGCATTTAATGCCGGCTCCAGCGCGGAAAGCCTGGTCGCCGCCCGTAGCGACTTTATCGACCGTCTGCTACGCCGCCTGTGGGCCTTCTACGGCTTTAAAGATATCCCTGAAACCGCACTGGTGGCGGTTGGTGGCTATGGTCGTGGCGAATTGCACCCGCTTTCGGACATTGACGTGCTGGTGCTGAGTCAGAGCCGCCTGAATGAGCAGCAATCACAGCGTGTAGGGGAATTTATCACCCTGCTATGGGACCTGAAGCTCGAAGTGGGCCACAGCGTGCGAACGCTGGAGGAGTGCCTGTTGGAAGGGCTGGCAGACCTGACCGTTGCCACCAACCTGATTGAATCGCGAATGATCTGCGGTGATGTCGCCCTATTCTTGCAAATGCAGAAACACATCTTCAGCGATGGCTTCTGGCCATCCCCCAAATTTTTCCACGCGAAATTGGTTGAGCAACAGGAACGCCATCAGCGTTATCACGGCACAAGTTACAACCTTGAGCCAGACATCAAAAGCAGTCCCGGCGGGTTGCGCGATATTCACACGCTATTGTGGGTCGCTCGCCGTCACTTCGGGGCTACCTCACTGGATGAGATGGTCGGTTTCGGTTTCCTCACGCAGGCCGAGCGCAACGAACTCAACGAGTGCCAAAGCTTCCTGTGGCGCATCCGCTTTGCCCTGCATCTGGTGCTGCCGCGCTATGACAACCGGCTGCTGTTCGATCGCCAACTCAGTGTAGCGCAGCTGTTGCGCTACGAGGGGGAAGGCAACGAGCCCGTTGAACGCATGATGAAAGACTTTTATCGCATGACGCGCCGCGTGGGCGAATTGAATCACATGCTGCTGCAACTGTTCGACGAAGCCATCCTCGCACTGGACGCGACAGAAAAGCCGCGCCCGCTGAATGATGATTTTCAACTGCGCGGCGATCTTATCGACCTGCGTGACGAAACATTGTTTATCCGCCAACCTGAATCCATCATGCGGATGTTCTACCTGATGGTACGCAACCGCGATATCAAAGGCATTTACTCCACCACGGTGCGTCAACTCCGCCACGCGCGTCGGCACCTAAAGCAGCCACTGTGCAACATTCCAGAGGCTCGCGAACTGTTTATGGCCATTTTGCGCCACCCAGGCGCGGTATCACGGGCGCTGGTGCCGATGCATCGCCACAGCGTGCTGTGGGCCTATATGCCGCAGTGGGGCAAAATTGTCGGGCAAATGCAGTTCGATCTGTTTCATGCCTATACCGTTGATGAGCACACCATTCGCGTCCTGCAAAAGTTGGAAAGCTTTGCCGATGCGGAAACCCGGCCACGCCACCCGCTGTGTGTGGAGCTGTATCCGCGTCTGCCAAATCCAGAGTTGTTGTTGTTGGCCGCCTTGTTCCACGATATCGCTAAAGGACGTGGCGGCGACCACTCTATCCTGGGTGCACAAGACGTGTTGGAGTTCGCTGAATTGCACGGTTTGAACTCCAGAGAGACCCAATTGGTTGTCTGGCTGGTGCGTTGCCACCTGTTGATGTCGGTAACCGCACAACGCCGTGATATTCAGGATCCGACGGTTATTCAGCAGTTTAGCGCAGAAGTACAGAGCGAAACCCGTCTGCGTTACCTGGTTTGTCTGACCGTTGCGGACATCTGTGCCACCAACGAAACCCTGTGGAACAGCTGGAAACAGAGCCTGTTGCGTGAACTGTACTTTGCCACCGAGAAACAGCTGCGCCGTGGCATGCAAAACAGCCCGGATCTGCGTGAGCGCGTGCGCCATCACCGCCTGCAGGCCTTGGCCCTGTTACGTATGGATAATATCGATGAAGAAGCGCTGCACCGTATCTGGAGCCGCTGCCGTGCCGATTACTTCCTGCGCCACTCGCCTAATCAGTTGGCCTGGCACGCGCGCCACTTGTTGGCCCATGACTCCACCAAACCGCTGGTATTGGTCAGCAGGCAAGCGACGCGTGGGGGCACTGAAATTTTCATTTGGAGCCCTGACCGTCCGTATCTGTTTGCCGCCGTAGCCGGCGAAATGGACCGGCGTAACCTCAGTGTTCATGACGCACAAATCTTCACGAACCGCGACGGCATGGCAATGGATACCTTTATTGTGCTGGAACCCGATGGCAGTCCACTCGCCCAGGACCGTCACGCGGCGATCCGCCACGCACTGGTACAGGCCATTACTCAACGAGAGTATCAACCGCCGCGCGTGCGCAGGCCGTCCTCCAAGCTGCGTCATTTCAGCGTGCCGACCGAGGTCAGTTTCTTGCCAACCCATACTGACCGCCGGAGCTATCTGGAACTGACCGCACTGGATCAACCCGGCCTGCTGGCCCGGGTAGGCGAAGTATTTGCCGATCTCGGTCTGTCTCTGCACGGCGCACGCATCTCCACCATTGGGGAGCGGGTGGAAGATTTATTTATTCTTGCCGACAGCGATCGACGCGCCCTTAACCCGGAAACACGCAGAAAGTTGGAACAACGGTTGACAGAGGCCCTCAATCCAAACGATAAATTGTGATACAAGTAACTTTTTCGTAGACAACATCAGGACAGAGAACAGCATGCAGCAATTACAAAACGTTATTGAAAGCGCCTTCGAACGCCGTGCAGAAATCACTCCGGCGAACGCAGACACCGTAACGCGCGAAGCGGTAAACCAGGTGATCGGCCTGCTGGACAGCGGCGCCCTGCGCGTTGCCGAGAAGATTGACGGTCAGTGGGTAACGCATCAGTGGCTAAAAAAGGCCGTGCTGCTTTCTTTCCGCATTAATGACAACAAAGTGATGGACGGTGCAGAAACCCGTTATTACGACAAGGTGCCAATGAAGTTCGCTGATTACGATGAAG
Organism: Serratia sp. CoH_122_TC_1; assembly: GCF_058191755.1. Taxonomy (NCBI): domain Bacteria; kingdom Pseudomonadati; phylum Pseudomonadota; class Gammaproteobacteria; order Enterobacterales; family Yersiniaceae; genus Serratia; species Serratia sp. CoH_122_TC_1. The sequence goes on along the minus strand of NZ_JBXWLA010000010.1, from coordinate 162,359 downwards.
CGCGCTTCCAGAAAGAAGGCTTCCGCGTCGTACCACCAGCCACGGTTCGCCAAGGTGCATTTATTGCACGCAACACGGTTCTGATGCCTTCCTACGTGAATATCGGTGCTTACGTTGACGAAGGCAGCATGGTGGATACCTGGGCCACCGTCGGTTCTTGCGCGCAGATCGGTAAAAACGTACACCTGTCAGGCGGCGTGGGCATCGGTGGCGTTCTGGAGCCCCTGCAAGCTAACCCAACCATCATCGAAGACAACTGTTTCATCGGCGCACGCTCAGAAGTGGTTGAGGGCGTGATCGTGGAAGAGGGCTCGGTGATCTCCATGGGCGTATATCTGGGCCAAAGCACCCGCATTTACGACCGTGAAACCGGTGAAGTGCATTACGGTCGTGTCCCAGCAGGTTCCGTGGTGGTTTCCGGTAACCTGCCATCCAAAGATGGCTCTTACAGCCTGTATTGCGCGGTCATCGTCAAGAAAGTCGATGCCAAAACGCGCGGTAAAGTCGGTATTAATGAGCTATTGCGTACCATCGACTAAAATAGATATGGCGGGTGATTAACCCGCCATTTTTTTGTCTTCATTACGTGAGCTGTCACAGTCTCTGGCGTGGTTATTCGCCATAATCCCAGACCGTGGAATAAAGTCTATTTATAAGGTGGCGCTATTATGTATGACAACCTGAAAAGCTTAGGAATCAATCAACCGGAAGATGTCGATCGCTATAGCCTGCGTCAGGAGGCCAATAACGACATTCTTAAGATTTATTTCCGCAAGGACAAAGGCGAGTTCTTTGCCAAGAGCGTGAAATTCAAATATCCGCGCCAACGTAAAACTGTGGTAGCAGACAACGCCGGTCAGGGTTATAAAGAAATCCACGAGATAAACCCGAACCTGCGCTACGTCATTGATGAGCTGGATCAGCTATGCCAACGCGATCAGGTGGAAGTGGATCTGAAACGCAAAATTCTTGATGACCTGCGTCATCTGGAAGGTGTGGTCTCACACAAAATTGCCGAGATCGAATCCGATCTGGAAAAACTGACCCGCGGTAAATAAGCTGTAACTGTAGGGGCGCAGCATGCTGCGCCCGCATCAATCGGTGCGAATGTATTCGCACCCTACAGGCGACGGGTAATGCTATTTCAGCAATGTGCCCCACTGCTCGACCCACGGGCAAGAAACCACTTCCGGCTCAGGCTGTTCCATCGCATCAATTTCCAGCACTTCACCTACACGGGTTGCCCCCTGTTCCTGAAGCAGTGCATCAAATGCCCGCCCAGCGCCGCAGAAATTGTCATAGCTGCTGTCACCCAGCGCGATCAGCCCATAACGCAGTTCCGGTTGGTAACCGACCTGATCACGGATCGCATGGAACAAGGGTGCAATACTGTCCGGCAAATCGCCTTGACCCGTCGTGGAGGTAATCACCAATGCGTAGTGTTGACGGTAAAACTGCCAAGCCTCAAGCGTGCCCTCTTCAAACAGTTTGACCTCATGGCCCTGTTCGCTGAGGATATTTTCCGCTTCTTCTGCCACTAACAGCGAATTACCGTAGACCGTTCCCACGAAGATTCCAACCTGAGCCATTGCCCCTACTCCCTTACATACCTTTGAAAATGATCAACTATCCTGACCGCTCGTCAGGGGAAACTCAACCCTGGCAAGCTCAGGGATACTCTCTGCCCAGCCAAATTGTGACATGACACCCTGCCAAGGCTCATCCCAACGCGCAGAAAGAAGCAACGGCTCACCGGTCACCGGATGATTCAGTTGTAAATGGCTGGCGTGGAGCATCAGGCGTGAACAGCCGAAATGCTGAGCCATACCCCGGTTCTGACGCAGGTCGCCGTGTTTACTGTCACCGATGATCGGATGACGGATATGCACCATATGGCGGCGCAGCTGGTGCTTGCGGCCATTTTCCGGCTTCAGTTCGACCAGGCTATAGCGCGCACTGTCGTAACGCCCAATGGCCACCGGCATCTCTACCTGCGCCAGTGATCGATAATGCGTCACTGCTGGTTGTGGGCCTTTGTCCTTCGAGGCAAATTTGTCCGCAATTTTATCCAGCTCTTCCGTCAGCGGATAATCGATAGTATCGCCTTCTGGCACAAAACCACGCACTACCGCGTGGTAGGTTTTTTGCATTTGATGTTGTTCAAACTGCTGCGATAGCAGCCGCGCGACGTCGCTGGAGAGTGCCATCAGCAGCACACCGGAGGTAGGGCGATCGAGCCGATGTACGGTAAACACATGCTGGCCGATCTGATCGCGCACGGTCTGCATGACAAATTGGGTTTCATGGCGATCCAACCAACTGCGGTGCACCAACCACCCGGAAGGCTTGTTCACCGCCACCAAGTACTCATCCTGATAAAGGATCTCAAGCATTATTGAGGCTCTTTATTCAGCATGAGATCCAGACGCTGCAACTGTACCAGCAGCGGCATGCAGTTAGGTTCGCTATCTTTCAGCGCCTCTTCAAAGTAAGGCGCAATAGCGAAACGCGTCGGGAGAGGCGAACCGGCGTCCAACAACGCGTACATACGTGGTAGAAAGACCCATTGCAACCACGCTTCTGCCGACATGCTGCCTATGCAAAACGGCTCGGGGCTGGCGAAGGCTTCAGGCTCTGGCGGCGTGGCCTGCCACAGCGCCAACTCTCGCATTAACTGTTCAATCGCCTGCAAACTAAGGCGAACCTGATTTTGTATACTCATCTGCATTCTCGATCCGTTTAAACCATGATATTCAGCGGCGCGGCTGAAAGGCGGCAAAGCATAGCATTTTACTTTTTATAGCCCAAATCCAGCTGAGTGGATAACCTTCGAGCATTTGAACTGGTAGCCTACAGCACCGCACGGCACAATATACTCACCAAATAAACCACGCAGATTAGACAGATGCCCGCAACTACACCGATAAAAAATCACGCCACACCCGGCAAAGCCATGCTTGCCTCAGTCACCGGCTACGCGATGGACGGCTTCGACTTGCTGATCCTCGGCTTTATGCTGCCCGCTATCAGTATCGAAATGGGGCTGAGTTCTTCCGCCGCCGGTTCACTGGTCACCTGGACGCTGATCGGCGCCGTACTGGGAGGCGTGATTTTCGGCCACCTCAGCGATCGCTTTGGACGCATTCGGGTATTGACCCTCACTATCCTGATGTTTTCGTTATTTACGGGTCTGTGCGCCCTGGCGCAGGGATACTGGGATTTACTCGCCTACCGCACACTGGCGGGGATCGGACTAGGCGGTGAGTTTGGTATCGGCATGGCGCTGATCGCCGAAGCCTGGCCAGCGGAAAAACGTAATCGCGCCTCCGCTTATGTGGGCATGGGATGGCAACTTGGGGTGCTGGCAGCCGCGTTTCTCACGCCGTTACTGCTGACCCATATTGGCTGGCGCGGTATGTTCCTGGTTGGGTTGCTCCCGGCGTTGGTTTCATTCCTGATCCGCCGCACCTTGGGTGAGCCGGAGGAATTCGTCCACCAGCAACGTACCGGTGAGACATTGTCCTTCACTCAACGTATTAGGCTGCTGTTCAAGGACCGAGCCACCAGCAAAGCCAGCATCGGTATTTTTATTCTGTGCTCGGTGCAGAATTTCGGTTATTACGGACTGATGATTTGGATGCCAACATATCTGGCAAAAAACTTCGGTTTTTCGCTGACCAAGTCTGGTTTGTGGACCGCGGTCACGGTGATTGGCATGACATTCGGCATTTGGCTATTTGGCGTCTTGGCCGATCGCTTCACCCGCTGGAAGATTTTCGTCAGCTATCAGATTGGCGCCGTAGTGATGGTGATTGTCTACGCGCAGCTTAGCGACCCAACGCTAATGTTGTTTGCCGGGGCGCTGATGGGATTGTTCGTTAATGGCATGATTGGTGGCTACGGCGCGTTGATCTCGGATACCTACCCCGTTCAAGCGCGCGCTACCGCGCAGAACATCCTGTTTAATCTGGGGCGCGGCATTGGCGGTTTGGGGCCATTGGTCATCGGCGCCTTGGTGACCCAGGTATCCTTCACTGCGGCAATCAGCCTGCTGGCAGCGATTTACCTGCTGGATATTTACGCCACATTATTCCTGCTACCGAAAAAACAGGGTCATGGCGATACGCTGGGGGCAATTGGTTAACAGCTGAGATGAATGTGAACAGGGACAAGCATCTTTGATGCTTAAAGCATAACCAATATAAAAGTTGAGGGCACTGCGCTAACAGTGCCCTCGGTTCGTTTTATAGCAGTCCTGCTACACAGTGTGCTCCCTGCTCAATCCTTGAAAACTTTTCCTGCGGCCATCCTGACCAAACCGTCCTGGCGCTATCCTCTAACATCGTCCTGATGCGGTTCCTCAGCCTTCATGGCCCGCCAACCATCCTGTGCCGGCTCTCAATCTCCGTCCTGGAGGTGTCCCTGGTTTCAATCCTGAAACATCCTGGGCATCTCCTGACGCCATCCTTCGCTCTTCACTGAGCGCATCCCTTTCTTCGTCCTGAAGCTGCATCATCCTGATGCTTTCCAGCTCCACAGCGTCCCTTCCGGTAAACATAAGATCGCTTAATTATCTCTGGTTCACAAGGGCTTACTGGTTGGTTGACAGGAAATTAATACTAAGAGTTATCCTAAAGAAATTCTAACCAATTGATCTGGATAACAATAAAATCTGTCTAAGCCAGTGGCAGGGAAAAATTAAAAGCGATCTCTCACAGCCCGTGTGAGAGATCTCTCACACGGATTACGGTGAAATTAGCGTCAAACGCCCAGTCGAGGGCGCAATGCGTCGAGGAAATTCCCCAACGAAGCCGCCAACAACGTACGTTTATCACTCCCAAACTGTTCCAGCACCACGTTACCACTCACGTTGCACAACGAGACCAGGGTCATTTCTGATTCTGTGGTGGCCAGGAATAACGTTGGCGACAGTTTTAGGCGTTTTTGCGTCACCAGATGGCCGATCAGGTTTTCTTGCAGGCGAATAAAATCATCCTCGCTCCACACCTGCAGCAGTGTCACATCATGCTCACCGAACTGCGCGGTCATATCCCCCGCATACTGTTGGGTATAAAACAGATTGATGTCGGGTTGCAGACGCAGATCAAGCGCAGTCGCTACCTTTTCCAGCGTCGCTGCTGGGGTAAACGGCTGCGGCAACCATAGCGCCTCGTTATCCCGATTTTCTACGAGGCAAGGCGACGGCACGCCGTATAGATCTTGACTTGCTGGCGCATGACCGCGTTCTTGCTGCCAAAGATCAACATAGCGCTGGGTGAATTCACGCAGGGCGTGCGGTACATCATGGTCCATATTTTTTCTCGCATACGGTAAACTGGCATCCATTGTACCTATCTATGACCAAGGTGACAGCAGATGTCCTCATATCAAGATCATCATGCCCTTTCGGCATTGCCGCTAGGCAAAGCTACCGCGTATTGCGATCGCTACGACGCCACGCTGCTGCAGGCGGTGCCACGCAGCATGAACCGCGAGCCACTGGGTTTGTATCCCGGCAACCTGCCGTTTCACGGTGCCGATATTTGGACGCTGTACGAACTCTCTTGGCTGAACGACAACGGCCTGCCGCAGGTCGCAGTCGGTGAGATTAGCCTCAACGCCGACAGCACCAACCTGATTGAGTCCAAAAGCTTCAAACTGTATCTCAACAGTTTTAACCAGACGCCGTTTAGCGACTGGGAGACCGTACGCACTACCTTACAACGCGATCTTTCTCTTTGCGCGCAAGGTGAAGTCAGCGTCTCATTGTTCCGCGTCGATCAATTGGAAGGGAGCCAGATCGCCCGGTTAGACGGCGAATGTATCGATCACCAGGACATTCGCATCGATGATTACACGTTCAACGCGGATTACCTGAAAAATGCCGTCGGCACGCAACAGGTCGAAGAGCAACTTGTCAGCCACCTGCTGAAATCCAATTGCCTGATCACCAACCAACCCGATTGGGGTTCAGTACAAATCCATTATCGAGGGGCGCAAATCGACCGTGAGGCGCTACTACGTTATCTGGTGTCTTTCCGTCACCACAATGAATTCCACGAACAGTGTGTAGAACGTATTTTTAACGATTTGATGCGCTACTGCCAACCGCAGAGCCTGACCGTTTACGCACGCTATACCCGTCGTGGCGGGTTGGACATCAATCCATGGCGCAGTAACACTGACTTTGTCCCTTCACATGGCCGCCTGGCACGCCAATAGTGCGGAACATTGCTCAACAACTGAGCTAACGAGCGGTTTGTATTGGTAAAAAATAAGGGACGGCGGTAAGGTTAAATCAGGAGCACCGGGCATTCCGGTCGGGTCTTGCCACAGTGCGCTAACAATAACGAAATGCTGTTCTGCTGCGTATGGATTACTACTGCCCCATTCCGGGAGCAAAGGAGTTACCTTGATTACACACATCAGCCCACTTGGCTCTATGGATTTGCTGTCGCAGCTGGAAGTGGACATGCTAAAGCGCACCGCCAGCAGCGATCTTTACCGCCTATTCCGCAACTGTTCGCTGGCCGTCTTGAATTCCGGCAGCCAGACCGACAACAGCAAACAGCTGCTGTCGCGTTACGAAAGCTTTGATATTAACGTGCTGCGCCGTGAGCGCGGCGTCAAACTTGAGCTGGTGAATCCACCGGAAGAAGCCTTTGTTGATGGCAGAATTATCCGGTCACTGCAAGCCAACCTGTTTGCGGTACTGCGTGACATCTTGTTCGTTCACGGACAAATAGATAGCGCTGGCCGTTTCCAGCATCTGAACCTGGAAAATTCGGCCCATATTACCAACCTGGTGTTCTCTATCTTGCGCAACGCCCGTGCGCTGCATCTCGATGAAGATCCTAATATGGTGGTGTGCTGGGGTGGCCATTCGATCAACGAAAACGAATACCTGTACGCACGTAAAGTGGGTAGCCAACTCGGCCTTCGCGAGCTGAACATCTGCACGGGTTGCGGACCGGGCGCCATGGAAGCACCGATGAAAGGCGCCGCGGTAGGCCATGCACAACAACGCTACTATAACAGCCGCTTTATCGGCATGACCGAACCCTCAATCATCGCCGCCGAACCGCCTAATCCGCTGGTTAATGAACTGGTGATCATGCCAGACATTGAAAAACGTCTGGAAGCCTTTGTGCGTATCGCTCACGGTATTATCATCTTCCCGGGCGGCGTCGGCACGGCGGAAGAACTGCTGTATCTTCTGGGGATCTTGATGAACCCGGAGAACAGCGAGCAGGTATTGCCACTGATCCTCACCGGGCCGAAAGAAAGCGCCGACTATTTCCGTGTGCTGGACGAGTTCATCAAGAACACCTTAGGCGAAGAAGCTCGCCGCCATTACACCATCATCATCGACGATCCGGCCGAGGTCGCACGTCAGATGAAGAAAGCCATGCCATTGGTGAAAGAGAACCGCCGTAATACCGGCGATGCCTACAGCTTTAACTGGTCAATCCGTATCGCACCCGATCTGCAATTGCCGTTTGAGCCGAGCCACGAAAATATGGCCAATCTCAACCTGTACCCGGATCAGCCAGCCGAACAATTGGCAGCTGCGCTACGCCGCGCATTTTCCGGTATTGTAGCCGGTAACGTGAAGGAAAATGGCATTCATGCTATTGAGCAGTTTGGCCCGTACAAGCTACACGGCGAACCGCAGATGATGAAGCAAATGGACAGCCTGCTGCAGGGCTTTGTCGCCCAACATCGCATGAAGCTTCCCGGCACCGCTTATGTTCCCTGCTACGAAATCGTCGCCTAGTTCAACCAGGCCTCATTTTTAACCGCAAACACTGCCGATACACGAAATCATTTAAGCTGCGTCGAGGCGGCAACAGAGTGAATCCCCGGGAGCATAGATAACTGTGTGACCGGGGTGAGTGAAGGCAGCCAACAAAGAACCAGCGTGAAGGATAACGTGTATATACACCTACTGATTGTCGACGCCCTAAACCTCATCCGCCGCATTCACGCCGTGCAGGGTTCCCCCTGCGTGACTGCCTGCCAACATGCGTTGCAACAGTTGATCCAGCACAGCCGCCCAACCCACGCGGTCGCGGTGTTCGACGAAGACGATCGTAGTGAAAGCTGGCGTCACCAAATCCTGCCCGACTATAAGGCAGGCCGTTCGCCGATGCCGGCGGATTTACAGCAGGAAATGCCGCAGCTTCGTCAGGCGTTCGCCGCCCTTGGCGTCGCCTGTTGGCACTCGCCCGGCAATGAAGCCGACGACCTGGCGGCAACCCTGACGGCCAAGATCGCTGGCGGCGGTCATCAGGTAACTATTGTGTCCACCGACAAAGGTTATTGCCAACTGTTGGCACCAAGTGTGCAAATCCGTGACTACTTCCAAAAACGCTGGTTGGATATGCCATTTGTGCAACAGGAGTTTGGGGTATCGCCACAGCAGCTGTCAGATTACTGGGGATTGGCGGGGATCAGCAGCAGCAAGATCCCTGGCGTAGCCGGCATCGGACCGAAAACGGCGGTATTGCTGTTACAGCAGGCAGGTTCGCTTGATGGGTTATATCAGAGTCTGGAACAGGTGCCGGAGAAATGGCGCGGTAAACTGCAGCAGCACCGCGAAATGGCTTATATCAGTAAAAAGGTGGCGACGCTACGAACCGATCTGGTGTTAACCGGCAACCTGCAGCAACTGCGGTTACCGGTTTAACGATACCCGTCATACTTCAAACTGCAGGGGTATTAGATCCTGCAACTCGAATGATTTAGGGTATAAGATTAGTGTCGGCAGCGTTCTTATTCACGCTCGTCGCGACGGCCAGCCACGGCTGACCACATGCGGCGAACGTGCACCGTAACCTCTTCACGATCGTGGTACAGCTGCTTGGCATGGATTTCTGAGCTGATACCCGCCGAGTCCAAGGCTTCTTTGATGGACAACAGGTTCTGCGACACCTCTTCGTAGCGTTTTTTCATCGGCAGTTTAAGGTTGAAGATTGCCTCACGGCACCACCCTTTCACCAGCCACTGAATCATCAAGCTCGTCACCTTCGCCGGCTTCTCCACCATGTCGCACACCAGCCAGTAAATCTTGCTGCTGGAAGGCTCATACCGGAAGCCATCGGCGCGGTGGTGCGTTACCTGACCGGTATCCATCAGGCTCGGCGCCATTGGGCCATTATCTACCGCATGTACCATCATGCTACGCTGCACCAATTGATAGGTCCAACCGCCCGGACAGGCGCCCAGATCGACCGCATGCATGCCGCTGGCCAAACGTTCATCCCACTCATCGGCAGGGATAAATACGTGGAATGCCTCTTCCAGCTTCAGCGTAGAACGGCTTGGCGCATCGGATGGGAACTTAAGACGTGGGATCCCCATGTAGAACGGTGAATTATTATTGCTGAAGGAATAGCCGACATAGCAGCAACCCGGCGCAATAAAGAACACGTGGACCACGGGGCGGGTTGCGTTTTCACGCGCCATCAACACCTTCTGTTCACGCATTGCAGAACGCAACGGTACCGTCAACTTGCGGCAAAACTTCAACAGTTCTTTGCTTTCGTTGGTGTCAGGGACTTCAACACGTAGCTCACCACCACGGTCAACCACACCGATCAGCATGCCAACAATCGGTGATACGCGATCTTCCGGCGGCAAATCACGCAGCAACTCGCCAACCACCAGCATCTGGCGGGCAAAGATCAGTTCGCGGAACGGAATTTCCCGTGCCAGGCGATCGGCGTCATCCGGTTGATAACATTCAAACAGCACGTAGCCGCTATTATCTTTTACTCTGGCAAAGCCAAACACTTCCAGTTCAGCTGCCTTGGCGGTAATTTCCGCCGCGCACTCTTTTTCAAAGCCTTGACGGCAATACAACGCAAGTCTATTCATGGCGCTCGGCCTTTTTCCTCAGACGCAAAGCGCCAATCAACATCAATGCCCAGCCGATCAGGAAACACATGCCGCCAACCGGCGTGATATAAACCCAGACCTTCAGGTGTGACAGCGCCAGACAGTACAGGCTGCCGCTGAACAGTACAGTGCCGAGCGCCAAGAGCGCCCCGCTCCAATAAAACCACAGGCTAACGCGGCGTTGCATCGCCACGGCCAACGCCAGGATCGCCAGAGTGTGGAACCCTTGGTAGTCCAGACCGGTACGGATCCAAACCATCTCGTTAGCGCCTAACGTGCCACTTAATACGTGTGCGCCAAACGCGCCCAGAGCAACAAATACAAAGCCACTGATAGCGGCAAAAATCAGCATTGAACGACTGCTCATCGTTATTTACCTTTATTTAAAGAAAGCGGGCAGCAATAAAATGGCGGCCTGCCTTATTGTTCGTAGCGAAAGCGGAACTTTTCTTGTTCGCTGGCTGCGCGTGCCAGGATCCACTGACGAAAGGCGGCTATTTTACCCAGTTCTGCCTGGCTGTCATGACATACCAGATAAAAAGCATTTTTACTGACTAAAACATCGTTAAACGGGCAAACCAACCTTCCGGCTTCAATCTCGGTCTGCGCCATCACGTTATTTACCAGCGCAATCCCCTGCCCATGTACTGCCGCCTGAACCACCATGGCGCTGTGGCTGAAAATCGGGCCTTGTTGCACATTAATGTGTTGTAACCCCAGTTGGCGCGTATATGCCAACCAATCGCGGCGGGAAGTATCATGCAGTAGCGTGTGATAAGCCAGATCGCTCGTCACTTTTAATGCATGTTCCCCAGTCAGTAAGCTCGGTGAACATACCGGCAGCAGGTATTCCGCGTATAAACGTTCGGCACGTAACCCCGTCCAGTTGCCACGACCATAGAAAATCGCTACGTCGACATCATCCGCCAACTTGTCTTCTTCGCGGTCCACCGCCTGGATTCGCACATCGATTCCCGGATAAGCTGAGTTAAAGCCAGACAGTCGTGGCACCAACCACTGAATAGCAAAACTCGGGGGCAAACTGACGGTTAATGCGCCCTTGGCGCTACGCGCCTGCAACTTACGCGTCGCCTCATTGATTGAGGAGAAGATTTCCTTGATATCCAGGTAATAACTTTGCCCTTCTTCCGTCAGCAATAGAGAGCGATTACGACGCCGAAACAGCTTCAGGCCAAGGAAGTCCTCCAGCGACTTGATCTGGTGGCTCACCGCAGCCTGGGTGACAAACAACTCTTCAGCCGCTTTGGTAAAACTCAGGTGACGGGCAGCCGCGTCAAAGACCCGCAGCGCATTAAGAGGTGGTAAGCGTTTAGACATTATTAGCTACTTTTGTGTAACAATATTCCGAATGATTCGGCATAAAAAATCAAGCGGCGTTGTCTGCCGTGCAATAGGCACAGGACAGCAAAGCGCTACCATTAGTTTTTTTAATCCGAGCCATTATAAATTGTCCGTTGAGCATGCGCCAGCAAATACCTATAGTGGCGGCACTTCCCGGGCCGGAACGAAAAGGAATTGGGTGTCGAGGACATCGATGAACTTTTGGCTTGTGGTTGTGATGTTGTGTTTGCAAATTGTCTGGCAATCCAGACGTGGTAGCTAAGCTACTGTTTTTTCACTTCCTGTACATTTACCCTGTCTGTCCATAGTGATTTTATGCAGCACCGCAATCTTTGCGGTGCTTTTTTTTACCCGCTTTTGACCGACGTTACTGGTCGCTTTCAACCATTTCCTTCACGTCTGAACGGTTGATCTGCTGCTCAACGCCATTGGCGTCTTTATAGCGGATCATGCCTGTATCATTATCCAACGCGGGCTTTCCTTTAGCGACAATGGTACGTCCATCATTGGTCTGCATCACGTAGTTGCTGGAACAGGCTGCCAGGGTAAACGTTAGCATCAGGGCAGAGATAACTGCGGCTGTTTTCTTCATTGTGGACTCCTTTGTAGTTTTAAATGCTGTAAAAAACCTTTTATATTATTTAACGTCATGACTTAGTGCGCACCTAACAGCATAACAAACTTACCCATAATTTCCAGCCGATGAATCCTAATATGCGGGATAGCTTGTCTCTGGCGATAAAATAAGACAGGATCAACCATTGACTCAAGCCAGTGACAATCAGGGTATGACACCTTTTAACCCCATCGCTTTTCGTAATCAGTTTCCTGCTTTGCAACAAGCGGGGATTTATCTTGATAGCGCCGCCACCGCGTTGAAACCCTTGGCGGTCATCAACGCTACGCAGCAGTTCTACCGTGACGACGCTGCCACCGTGCACCGCAGCCAACATCGCGCGGCGCAAGATCTGACCCTGCGTTTCGAACAGGCTCGTCAGCAAGTCGCTAAGCTTGTGAATGCTCCGTCAGCCGATGACATTATTTGGACCCGGGGTACGACTGAAGCCATCAATTTGGTGGCGCAAAGTTATGCGCGCCCGCGCTTGCAGCCGGGTGACGAAATCCTGGTGAGTGAGGCCGAACACCACGCCAACCTGATTCCCTGGCTCATGGTGGCTGAACAAACCGGCGCACGCGTGGTGAAATTGCCGCTTGGCGCAGACTCGTTACCCGATCTTGCACAATTGCCGAGCCTGCTCAGCGATAAAACCCGCCTGCTGGCTCTGGGACAGATGTCCAACGTCACTGGCGGTTGCCCGGATTTGGCACACGCCATAGATTTGGCCCACAGCGTCGGCGCACGCGTGATGATCGACGGTGCACAAGGTATCGTGCACTGCCCGGCCGACGTTCAGCAACTTAACATAGATTTTTACGCCTTCTCTGGGCATAAGCTCTATGGCCCTACCGGCATTGGCGCACTGTACGGTAAAAGTGAATTATTGGCGCAGATGGCCCCCTGGCAAGGGGGCGGCAAGATGTTAACGCTGGCGTCATTCGACGGTTTCACGCCGCAAAAACCCCCACACTGTTTTGAAGCCGGTACGCCAAATATCGCGGGTGTGTTAGGGCTGGCCGCAGCGCTGGAATGGCTGGGCAATCAGGATATGGCGGCAGCTGAGCACTACAGCCGCGAACTGGCCGATCTGGCAGAGAAACAGTTGGCGCAACTGCCGGGGTTCCGCAGCTTCCGTTGTTCTGGCTCCAGCCTGTTGGCGTTTGATATTGCCGGTATCCATCACAGCGATATCGTCACCTTACTGGCAGAACAAGGCATCGCGGTGCGTGCAGGTCAGCACTGCGCTCAGCCGCTCATGGCGGCATTGGGGGTCAGCGGGACGCTACGTGCCTCTTTTGCGCCTTACAACACCCAGGAAGACGTCGATGCCCTGGTGGCCGCACTGCAGAGCGCCATCGACCTGCTGGCCGACTAAATGACTCCCGGAGAGACTATGCTTGCCCCCCATCCCTTTGGCCATGAAATAACCGCCGAGGCATTAACCGAGAAGTTTACCGCGCTGAAACAGTGGGAAGATCGCTATCGCCAACTGATCATGCTGGCGAAGCAATTACCGCCGCTGCCAGAAGCATTACGTGCAGCGGAAATGGAATTGAGTGGCTGTGAGAACCGGGTCTGGCTGGGGCATCAGCTATTGGCGGACGGCACCATGCACTTTTATGGTGATAGCGAAGGCCGCATCGTACGCGGCCTGCTGGCGGTGCTGTTGACGGCGGTCGAAGGAAAAACGCCACAGCAAATCGTGGCAATGGATCCCTTGGCGCTGTTTGAGCAGCTTGCACTGCGTTCCCAGCTCAGCGCCACCCGCGCCAGCGGGTTGGAGGCTCTGGCTGGCGCCGTGAAGACGATGGCCGCTCGCTACGCCTAACGCGCGGCTTTTGCTACCATCTTCTTCAGGGCATGGGAAACAGCGACAAAGCCAAAGGTGGCGGTCACCATCGTTGCCGCACCAAACCCTGCACTGCAATCCATTCTTTTTGGCCCTTCCGCGGTACTCCGCGACGCGCAAACGCTGCCATCCGGCTGCGGGTAAACCAGTGGCTCACTCGAAAACACGCAGTCAATACCCAGCTTACCCTTGCTGTTCTTCACCACGTTGAAGTCATTTTTCAGCCGTTCACGCAATTTGGCGGCTAACGGATCCTGAATGGTTTTCGCCAAGTCGACTACCGCAATCTGGGTAGGATCTATCTGGCCACCAGCACCACCGGTAGTGACCACGGGGATCTTGTAACGGCGACAATAGGCCAGCAGTGCCGCCTTCGGCCGCACGCTGTCAATCGCATCGATGACATAGCTAAAATTGTTATTCAGCAACTCTGCGACATTGTCGGCAGTAATAAAGTCGTCAATGCACGTCACCCGACACTCTGGGTTGATCGCCAAAATACGTTCCGCCATCACTTCCGTTTTTGACTGACCGACATGCTGGCGTAGCGCATGAATCTGGCGGTTAGTGTTGGTGACGCAGACATCATCCATATCAATCAGTGTAATGGCACCGATTCCGGTGCGCGCCAGTGCTTCTGCCGCCCAAGAGCCCACGCCGCCGATGCCAATCACGCAAATGTGTGCCTGGGCAAACAGTGCCAATGCCTGCTGACCGTACAAACGTGCCGTGCCGCCAAAACGCTGCAGGTAGGCTTCAGAATAGGCTGTGCTCATAACGCTTCAATACCTTAACATTGCAAATGATAAGGGCCGGAATGTCCGGCCCTTGCGGGTCAATCTATTTCTGTATCACCCAGAGCCGTTAGCGGGTGACTAACAGCGAGCCACCGGACGAGGAACCGCTCTGGCTGGTAAACAACGGCGCGTTAACATTGGCGCCTTTCAACACCCAAACGCGGCCATAGTGGTTGTAAAAACCTGCCGAGTGACCGGCATCTGGCCCGATGCCCTGGTACATGTCAAAGTGCTGGCCTTTAATCGCCCCACCCACATCCAGAGCCACCATCAGGCGCATCTCATATTTTCCCGTGAATTTACCCTTGTTGTCCAGCAGCGGCACTTCTGCCAGCAGCGTGGTGCCCGCAGGGATCAACGAACGGTCGGACGCCACCGAGGCTTTGGCAATCAGTGGCACAGCACTGGCACCCCTAACCGGCGCAAAGGCCTCCGGACGGAAGAAGACAAAGGAAGGGTTTTGCTCCAGCAACTCACGCACTTCTGCTGCGCTGTGGGTATCCGCCCACTGACGAATCGCCTGCATCGACATATCCGCCTTCGCCACTTCGCCGCGGTCAATCAGCACTTTACCAATGCTGCGGTAAGCATGGCCGTTCTTGCCACCATAGCCGAAGAACACCAACGGCTGACCATTGCCGTAATCCACATAGCCACTGCCCTGGACTTCCATCATAAAGTTGTCCATCAGTGAGTTGGTGTACGCCACAATATAGCGGTCATCCAGCGCACCTGAATAAATGCCTGCGCGATCGGGCAAGCGGCCTTTTCCTTTTGGCGGCATGCGGTACAGCGGGTAGCGGAACTCGCCCTGTTGGGTATAGCGCGCCTGCAATACCGGGGTGTAGTAACCGGTAAACTGCACATTACCGTAGTTGTCCACGCCCTCCATTTGGTAGGCGCTGAGGCCGTATTGGTTCAGGCTGCGCGTGTCAGCGCCAGAGGCCATCCAACGTTGTACGGCCTGAAACGTCGTGTTGTTGCGATTGAAAAGTGAAGGAGAGGCGTTTTTAATCTCCATCAGTTGATCTGCGTAATCCCTGGCATTCACCGGTACGCCCTTGGCGTTAGGTTGGTTCACCAGCTCCAGAGACTGATCCAGACGGCCATCTTTATATTGCTGTCCCCGGTCAGTCGGCTTAGACGAACAGCCTGCCAGTACCGCTACCACTAACCCGCCCAGCAGGTATTTGCCCCAACGTCCTTTCATCACGCACACTCTCAACTGATATGATCTACCGGCGAACGATAACAAACGCCCATAGATAAAGGAATCGCTGCAAATAAAAAAAGCCCCACGGCGGATAACGATGAAAAAGACCGCAAATTGCGGACTAATCCACCAGAAAGGCCGTTTTAGTTCAATTAAATGCAAAAAGGGTTGCAACAAAATGCACGGAGAGTATAGTGCGCTTCCATCGGACGCGGGGTGGAGCAGCCTGGTAGCTCGTCGGGCTCATAACCCGAAGGTCGTCGGTTCAAATCCGGCCTCCGCAACCAACAGATACTGCAAGAGCAGTATCAATTAAGTGTTGGATTCGATGAAAAAGTATTATACGGACGCGGGGTGGAGCAGCCTGGTAGCTCGTCGGGCTCATAACCCGAAGGTCGTCGGTTCAAATCCGGCCCCCGCAACCAACAGATACTGTACCAGCGGTATCTTATGAAATGTTGGTTTCGATAATACAAGCATTAAGACGGACGCGGGGTGGAGCAGCCTGGTAGCTCGTCGGGCTCATAACCCGAAGGTCGTCGGTTCAAATCCGGCCTCCGCAACCAATCTTAATGACTACAGATAAGCACCTTAACGGGTGTTTTTTTGTATCTAAAATCCGCTAAAAACCGACCGGGCATCAGCCCAGCCGTTTCTGCTTTTAGGTTATCCTCTGCGCGCTACCGCCCCACCGTTGGCAAAATAGGCCTTGATGCCCGCAAGAATAGATTCCGCCACCTGCTGCTGGAAATGGGTGGTACGCAGCTTACGCTCTTCTTCTATGTTGCTGATAAACGCGGTCTCAACCAGGATCGATGGGATATCCGGTGCCTTTAATACGGCAAAACCGGCCTGATCGACACGATTCTTATGCAAACGGTTAATTTTCCCCATCCGGTTCAGCACTTCCTTGCCGAATTTCAAACTGTCATTGATGGTCGCGGTTTGGATTAGATCAAACATGGTGTGATCCAGGTAGCGGTCACCACTTTTACTTACCCCACCGATTTGGTCCGATTCATTCTGGGTTTGTGCCAGGAACTTCGCCGCCGAGCTGGTTGCCCCCTTGGTCGACAGAGCAAAGACTGACGAGCCGCGTGCGGCGCGGCTGGTAAAAGCATCTGCGTGGATTGACACAAACAGGTCAGCACGCTGCTTACGCGCCTTAGCCACCCTCACCTTCAGCGGAATAAAGACATCTTCATTGCGCGTCATAAAGACTTTCATATTCGGCTCGCGTTTGATTAACGTGCTCAGTCGCCGCGCAATCTGCAACACGATGTCTTTTTCACGCGTCTTGAATTTGCCAATGGCACCGGGATCTTCCCCCCCATGCCCAGGATCCAGCATAATGACAATAGGCCGGTCACGCCCTGCCTTACCGGCCTGTGGTGCCTCCGCCGGCAAAGTACGCTCAAGATCGCCCTTATTGTAATCTTCCAGTAACGCCAGCAGTGGATCATAGTCTTCACCGCTACCGCCCTTACTCGGATACAAATCCATTACCAGACGATTGCGATATTCCGGTACCGGTGCCAGCGTAAACATATGAGGGCTAACGCTCTGTTTTAGCTCCAGCACCAAGCGGACGGTATTTTGATCGAACTGCCCAACACGCGCCTGCTTCAGGTAGGGATCGTCGTCACGCACTTGACCGACAATACCCTTCAACACGCTGTTGAGTTGCACGCCTTCAATATCCACCACCACGCGATCGGGATTGGTCAGCGCAAACTGTTTGTATTTCAATTCAACGTTAGATTCGAGCGTCACCCGGGTATAGGTGGAGGAAGGCCAGACGCGTACGGCAATGACGTGCGATGAAGCAGCGATACCTACGCGACTCACACTCAGCAACCAGCTTGCGGCAACCCCCTGTAATAAACGACGGCGGCCCAGATTGTGATTTGAGTTTGGCATGCGACTCCAGCAGTGATAACAGATTAAAACAGATGAAAAAAACACCAGTAAAACGGGAATGCCGAAAACTTTAACCAATCATTCCGGCGCTGTCATCAGAAAATCTTTTTATGGTTTTTCAATTTATTAACGATTCAGCGCCCTTAGCAAAGAAAGAGAGACAATTTCGTACTTGCCATCAGGACCAGAAAAGAATAAAAATACAAAAATATCGTATAAATATGCAAATGAGGTTTGGCCGTGAAGGAACGTAGTACAGAGCTGGTCCAAGGATTCCGTCACTCAGTTCCCTATATCAACGCCCACCGCGGCAAGACGTTTGTCGTCATGCTTGGCGGGGAAGCCATAGAACATGAGAACTTTTCCAACATCGTCAACGATATCGGGCTGCTGCATAGCCTTGGTATTCGTTTGGTGGTGGTTTATGGTGCACGACCGCAGATCGATGCCAACCTCGCGCAGCATAATCTAGAACCGATTTATCACAAGCATACCCGTGTCACCGACGCTCACACGCTTGAGTTGGTGAAACAGGCTGCAGGCCTGTTGCAGTTGGACATCACCGCCCGGTTGTCGATGAGCCTTAACAACACGCCGCTCCAGGGTGCGCATATTAACGTGGTTAGCGGTAATTTTATCATTGCCCAACCACTGGGAATTGATGACGGCGTAGACTACTGCCACAGCGGTCGTATCCGTCGTATTGATGAAGAGGCCATTCACCGTCAGCTCGACAGCAACGCTATCGTGCTGATTGGCCCGGTCGCCGTTTCCGTCACCGGCGAAAGCTTTAATCTGACGTCAGAAGAAGTGGCAACCCAGTTAGCCATCAAACTGAAGGCCGAGAAAATGATCGGCTTCTGCTCTTCTCAAGGGGTCACCGATCAACAAGGCAATATCCTGTCCGAACTGTTCCCCAATGATGCGCAGAAACGCATCGAAGAACTTGAAGAGACTGGTGACTACCATTCCGGCACCGTGCGCTTCCTGCGTGGCGCAGTAAAAGCCTGCCGCAGCGGCGTGCGTCGCAGCCACCTGATCAGTTATCAGGAAGACGGTGCACTGGTGCAAGAGCTGTTCTCGCGCGACGGTATCGGTACCCAGATCGTCATGGAGAGTGCTGAACAGGTACGCCGGGCGACAATTAACGATATCGGCGGCATCCTCGAGCTCATCCGCCCGCTTGAACAGCAAGGTATTTTGGTTCGTCGCTCACGTGAGCAATTAGAGATGGAGATCGACAAGTTCACCATTATCGAACGCGATAACCTGACCATCGCCTGCGCTGCGCTATACCCATTCCCTGAAGAAAAGATCGGTGAAATGGCCTGCGTTGCGGTTCACCCCGATTATCGCAGCTCATCGCGCGGTGAAATGTTACTACAGCGAGTGGAAAGCCAGGCACGGCAGATGGGCTTACATAAACTGTTTGTGCTAACCACGCGCAGCATTCACTGGTTCCAGGAGAGAGGCTTCACGCCGGCAGACGTCGACGTGCTGCCCGTCGAGAAACAGGCGCTATACAACTACCAGCGCCGCTCCAAGATCCTACTGGCGGATCTGTAATCCTTTGTGGGCGCAGCATGCTGCGCCCCATTTACACCCTGATCTGCAACCGTTCAGCCAACCCACTGCGGCGCTGTGTTGGCGTGCGGATCGCCCGTGTCAGAACCGCATCGGTGGCATATAACGAAAGTTGCCTGCGTGCGCGGGTTATCGCGGTATAGACCAATTCACGCGTCAATACCGGCATAAAGTGATTAGGCAGCACCAGCACTGTGTGGTCAAATTCCGAGCCCTGGGACTTATGTACCGTCATCGCATAGGCGGTTTCATGTGCCGGTAAACGGCTCGGTTGTACCGACTTAATACTGCCATCTGGCAGTTGGAAGTGAACGCGAAGTTCGCCGTTAACATCCCGTAAGGCAATACCAATATCACCGTTAAACAGCCCTAACGCACTGTCATTACGGCCAATCATCACCGGACGCCCCGGATACCAGCGCCCCGCGGCACCGGGTTTACGGCGAATCAGACCGGCGCGTTGCAATCCTGTCTCAATCCGTTCGTTCAATCCGGTAATACCAAATGGCCCTTCTCGCAGCGCGCACAAAACCTGAAAACGGCCAAAAGCTGCAAGCACTGCCACGGCATCTGCGCCTTCGGTGACCTGCCGCAGGTAATCACGGTAACCTGCTACGCAGGCATCCAGTAACAGCGGGTAGTCTTGTGTTTCCGCCAACGGATACCCGATAACGTCGCTGAAACTGCCGCCGAGCGTAGCCAACGCACGTTTACCGTCACCCGAGTTCACCGCAAACGCCAATTGGCCAATACCCGAGTTGGCATCAAAGCGGTAGCTTTTGCGCAGCAGGCACAAGCTGTCGCGCACTGCCGCCTCAGCTTGAGCACTTTGCCCCTGTAATAAACAGCCGGTCAGGCGCGAAAGTTGTTCGGCTCGCGGAACGCTGTAACCTTGTTCGGCAAAACGACAAATATCCCCCAGAACCGCCCCGGCCTCTACCGAGGCGAGCTGGTCACGGTCACCCAAAAAAATCACCTGTGCCTGGGCAGGTAAAGCGGCTATCAAACGTGCCATCATGGGCAAATCGACCATTGAGGCCTCATCGACGACCAGCACATCCAAATGCAGGGGGTTACCACGATGATAACGCATGCGCTGACTGTTGGGCTGAGCGCCTAACAGGCGATGAAGCGTAGAGGCTTCTGTGGGGAACAGGGCACGCTGCTCTGGGGTTAGCATTAATTGCCTGCTGGCACTGCCGAGCGACTCAGTAAGACGAGCCGCCGCTTTACCGGTGGGCGCCGCCAGCTGGATACGCAAACGACGCCCCTCGGCGAGTTGCACCAGTGCCGCCAGTAGTTTGGCGACCGTGGTGGTCTTACCGGTGCCCGGCCCGCCGGATATGACCGCGATGCGCCGTGTTGCCGCCACGGCAGCAGCAATTTTCTGCCAGTCCGGTTCATCTGTCGCCTCGCCGAACAGGCGGTCAAGAATGGTGCGCAGCTCTGCTTCTTCAACGGGCTGATGGAGGCTATCGCTGCTGATAAACGCAGCAACCTCACCTTCGTTCTGCCACATCCGCTGAAGGTACAAGCGCTGCTGCTGCAACACCATCGGCATTGCAGTAGTGCCATCACCCACGGCGCCACAGGCAGAGAGGCGCCGTTGCCAACCGACAATATCCAACTGACCTGCCGCCAGCCACACGGCCTGTGCCAATTCAGGCTGCCGCCCGTCAAAAAGATTTTCCGGCAGCAGTTGCTCCAGCATCAGACAAACATGCCCAGACCCGGCCTCTGCACTGAGGCAGGCGGCAGCCAGCAGAATATCCGGCTCATCGTCCCCTGCCACCACTCGGGCAAACTGCAGGTCAAGCGGGCGCAACACGCCAAGCGCCTGCGCCTGCTCCAATAACGTGATCATGATGCATCCTCCGCCGCAATGGTTTCGCCGCGGAATAACAGGTCCATACCTTCCACCAATTTCGCCTCCGGGCGGCAGGCGAAAATCCCATTGCCTGGATGCTGCGCATCTACACCGCGAAGGAATAAATAAATCACCCCTCCGAAATGACGCTGATAGTCATAATCCGGCAATCGATGGCGCAGATAGCGATGCAGCGCCAGCGTGTATAGCTGGTACTGCAAGTCGTAACGATGTTCCGCCATCGCCTGCGCCATTGCTGGCTGGGTATAGGCACTGCTGTCTTCACCCAGCCAGTTGGATTTATAGTCCAGCAGGTAATATCTCCCCTGCCAGCAGAATACCAGGTCGATAAACCCTTTCAGCATCCCCTGCACCTGTTGAAAGTCCAACTCAGGACAGCGGGCAGAAAGCGGGTCATAACTTTTCACCAGCTTATCCAACTCACGCGCCTGCAACAGCTGCTCGATCGGCAGATAAAACTGCAGTTCTGCCTGTTTATGCTGGGGTGCCAGCGCCGACAGTGCGACACCGGCATCATTAAGTGGGGTGTTCAACAACACTTGCATCCACGCCAGCAGTATCGGCTGCCAATGTTCGGCAAAGCCCTGCTGTTGCAGTTGTTCAAGCAACCACTGTTCATCAAGCGGTTGGGTGAAATCGAGGGTTTCGAACAGGCTGTGCAGGAAAGTCCCGGGGGTAGCACCACGTGGGAAGGTGTGCGGTGTGAGCGCTGGCTCACCGCTTTGCGCTTGCTCTCCTGCGGCATCGACATCCAACCGTGGCAATAAATCCTGCATCAGGCCCGCGCCATGTTGCTGTAAACCGGTATAACTGGTTACCCGCCAGAAATCCTGTACCTGACGTGAGAAATCCTTAGCCGCCAGTTCGCTCAAGGCCACCGTTTGCGGCTGCCAGGGCTGTTCATCCAAGGTGCCGACCAACGACAACGCGACACCGTCCCCGGCAAGCCGTTGCAAACATCGCTGTAAATAGTCCGCATCACCGGCCTGACCGGCTTGTACCAGATAACCCAGCGCACTGCGGTGTAAATCGGTATCGCCCTGTTTCTTACGCGTGCCCTGAATCAAAGGTGCAATGCCGATGCTGCAGTGGTACACCGAACGGGTCAGCGCTACGTATAGCAAGCGTAAATCTTCCGCCAGCCGCTCTTCCTCTGCCCATTCGATACTCTCTTCATTGGCATCAAGGTCAAGCAAAGCCTGGAAGCTTTGGCGATCGTGGTACAACACCTGCTGCTGCTGGCGGAAATTACCGACAAACGGCAACCACACCAGATCAAACTCCAGCCCTTTGGATTTATGGATGGTGATCACCTGAACCAGATGCCGGTCGCTTTCCAGCCGCAACTGCTGGTTGTCAGATTGGCGATTGGGTTGAGCAATCTGCTGCGCCAACCAACGCACCAGCGCATGTTCGCTGTCGAGCTGTGCGGAGGCCTCTTGCAACAGTTCGCCCAAATGCATAACGTCGGTCAAACGGCGCTCACCACCGAGACTGGCCAGCAAGTTCTCTGCCAAATGACGCCGTTTCATCACCTCACGCAGCATCGGCAACACGCCCCGGCGTAGCCAGAGCGAGCGGTATTCATCAAACTCATCAACCAATTTATCCCAGGCGCGTTCGTCGTGGTTCAAACCGTCCAGCGCCGGAGCATCCAGCCCCATCAGCCCAGTCGCCATGGCGCTGCGCAGCGTGCGCTCCTGTTCAGGAGCCAACACCGCTTGCAATAGCCACAGCAAGTCTTTGGCCTCTGGTGTATCAAACACGCTGTCGCGGTTGGACAGATACACCGAGGGAATCGCCAGTGCGCTGAGCGCATCGCGAACTAACGCCGCCTCATTGCGGCTACGCACCAGCACGGTAATATCCGATGCCTGCACCGTACGCCGTTTATCGCCCTTCACCAACCAGGCCTGTTCGTTTTGCCCGGCACTGAGCCAGTCACGGATTTGCGTCGCGCACAGGCGCGCCATTAGTTGTTGGTACTCACTAACGCCAACACCTTCCCCCTGTTGCAGCCAGAACTGCATCGCCGGCTGAACCTGGTTTTGTAGCTCAAATGCCAACCCCCGATTTTTCTCAGCGGCGGCAACCTCGATAAAGGGAATTTGGCCAAACAGGAAAGGTTTTTCCACCTGAGTAAACAGATGGTTAACGCTGTTCACCATCGCCGGTGACGAACGCCAGTTGGTTTCAAGGGTGTAGTGGGCACTTACCTCTGAACGAGCACGCATATAGGTAAAAATGTCGGCACCGCGGAAGGCATAAATCGCCTGCTTCGGGTCACCGATCAGCAACAGGCCGCATTCCGGCCTGCCAACATAGAGTTTTTGGAAGATGCGGTATTGCTGTGGGTCGGTATCCTGGAACTCATCGATCATCGCTACCGGGTAACGCTGGCGTATTGCTTGCGCTAGCCGATCGCCGCCTTCGCTGCACAATGCGCTATCCAGGCGGCTTAGCAAGTCGTCGAACCCCAGCTCGGCACGCTGGCGTTTTTCTTGCTGGATAGACTGACGTATCTCACTGAGCGCCCGCGCCATGATCAAATCACGCAGCGTCAGGGGTTCATCGAACAGTTCGTCGATCGCCACGAACAAGGCATGGCGCGGCGGCTCGCCTTTTTTGGTTTTCTCCAGCAGTACCGACTGACGGAATTTATCCAGCTCTTTCGGCAGTTGATAGTCCTGGGTTTCCAGCACGACCCATTCACCGACTTTGTGCAACCAGTTAGGCAGGTGTTTACTGCTGTAACTGCGTTTATCAACGCCGGACTGGCTGATTAATGCCTCCAAGTCGCCTGCAGCTGCCAGCCACTGCGCTTTGATGGCATCAATGCGCGCGACAATGTGTTCATGACGCGCCAGCACCGTTTCGTCATCTTTCGGCGGTCGGCGCAGCATTGGCGCTTCACCGTGCAGATAGCCGGAAAGATCGGCCAGTAAGGCTTCCGGCCCACTCCACTCCTGGCTCACCGCACGCGCGACGCCCAGCGGTAACGGATAACAGTGGCGACGCCAAAAGTCCGCACAGGCCTGGCGGCGCAGCGGCAGCTCATCCTGCACCAGAGTTTGCTCAAACAGAATGCCGGACTCGAAAGCATTGTGGGCCAGCATACGCTGACAAAAACCGTGGATGGTGTAGATCGCTGCTTCGTCCATCTGACGTTCGGCAGCCAGCAATTGCGCGGCGGCATCCGGAAGATTTTCAATTTCTTCCATCAATGAGACAAACAATGGGTTGTCACATTTAGCGCCTTTACCGCGCACACAGGCTATGCGCAGCCCATGGATGTTATTGCGAATACGTCCGCGTAATTCTTCGGTGGCCGCCTCGGTAAAGGTTACCACCAGGATTTCTTCAACCGTCAATGGGCGCGGAAAGGCCGCTGCCTGGCCCAGGCCAAGCAGCAGGCGCAGATACAGCGCACCAATGGTAAAGGTCTTGCCGGTCCCCGCCGACGCTTCTATCAGTCGCTCGCCAAACAGCGGCAACGTGAGTGGGTCAAGCCGCTGCGGGGCCGTCTCAGTCATGGTGTCGCCACCTTACGCGGTAAGGTTTTCTGCAATGCAGACGCATTGGGATAAGTTACCCAATCCGGCTGGACCGCGTAATCCGCTTTTTCTTGACCGCTGCCGCTGACCTGCGACAGCACAGCCAAGCCTTGCGGCTGGATCACCGCTTGATGGAAGTAATCTGCAAGTTTAGTCGGCGTCAATTGTTTGATCTGCTCAATCAGCTTATGGCGGGTATCAAACGCAAAGTTGCCGCGGTCAAAGTCATTGGCAAAACGGCCAGCCTCTTCGCTCAGCGTTTGCGGGCGCTGTTTAAGCTCGTTGATCATCGCCTGCTTGTACTGTTCGAAGTCGGCTTCTTTCATCTCACGCAGGCGTTTCTCGGTTTTCGGATAGAAATCCTGATAGCGCTGGTAAAGGTATGCTGGCTGCTTGCTGTTGCTTTGCAGCAGGAAACCGATCCCCCATTGCCGGCCCACTGACGTTGGGAAGGCAAAGACGGCATAACCCAGTTGTTCCTGAGTGCGCAGTTGGCTGTAGAACCAGGGCTGTATAATTTGGCCTAACAGTGAACTGTATGCCATACCTGTCACTTCATCGTAGCCGGTCGGTACATACACCGCTGCCAGCGCTGAGTCAGTGCTGCTGCCCGCACGTTGCAGATTGGCCAACTGTTTTTTTGCCACTTCAACGTCTTCGCCATGCCACCATTCAACGCCGGTACACCCCAAGCGATGCTTCAGCGTTGAGGCCAGGGTATCCACCTGTTGCTTACTCATATTCCCCACCACCAGCAGTTCTGGCGTTGCATCCGCCAACAGGCTGTCGCGGTAAGCCAATACGTCCTTCAGCGTCAGGGTTTTCAGCACCTCACGGCGCTCGCTGCGTTCGGAGTAAGGAACACGAGAGACCATCTGCACCGGTTGAATGGCCAGTTCAAAGGCTTTGCCCTTCTCCGCCGAATCCAACTGCTCCAGATACCAGGATTTGGCTTGCGTCAGTTGGTCTTCCGTCGGCGTGAAGCTTGAATACCCTTCGATCAGCGAAGTCAGCAACTGTGGCAAGCGCTGGGTAAAACCGTTGGCGTTAAACATCAGCCCGTTGTTTGGCGAAGTCGAGAAACTCAGCCCGCCAACCGAAGCCTGATAACTCAGCTGATCCAGCGAAATCCCCGCCAGATAGTCGGTCAAAGAGAACAGCACCTGATTGCGTGCTGAATCCATGGTTTTCGCATTGCGGAACGCCACCGTGACGTCGGCCTTTGGCTCGTCGGCAAAGTAGCGGCTTGGCATATACAACACCCGCAGCCCCGGTTGGTTGACCACCATCTCCGGTTTTTTAAACTCGTGCGAAGGCTTGTTCAGGCTGAAATCATCCGGAATATACGGGTTCAAAGCAGGTAACGACAGGCTGATCCCTTTACCCAATTGCTGCCACTGCTCAAAACGCTGCGGGGTAATTTTATCCACCTGATAAGGCGCATTGACGAAGTAAGCCATTTTGTTATGTGGCTCATTCGGGCTGACAAACCAGATACGCGCATTTTGCGGCGTCATGGCGTCCAGGCGCTCGGCAATTGCCTTGGCGTCATAGCGGTCGGCCAGGTAAGGGGCATCGAGCGTATGCTCTACCGGTACCCGCACCATGGTATCCACCAGCCATTCGATGTAATCCATATCACGGGTGATCGACGGATAGCGGAAATCCAGATTCAGTACGTGGGAGATCTCATCAAAATAGCTTTGCTTGATGCCTTCTGTACGCAGCATTTTCAAGTAGTTGAAAATCGCGGCAACGACTTCGTCACGCTTGGCCAAGCCTTTATCCGTCAGCGATACACTGATCGAGAATACGCCGCCATTGCGATCCACCATCGGATCAGCACCGGCATTAATGGCATCCGCCAACCCTTGCTTTTGCAGCCAGTCAGACAAGGTATTTTGACTACGGTTACCAATCAGGTAGCCGATATAGGTGTCGGTCTTACTGCGGAATTCAGCGCTGTTATTGTCAATGCGGAACTCTACTTTCAACTGCTTACGCGGTTGAGCCGGCACATAGTGAATAATGATGCCCTGCTGTTCAGGGGTCACTGCCGGGACATCTATCGGCGGTACAGTGGCGTTACGGTTAGGCACGCGGCCAAAGGTTTTGGCCGCCAGTTCAGCCAACTCAGGCAATGGTTGGTTGCTGTAAAGCACCCCCATCATCAAATTAGCGGAATAATAACGTTGGTAGAATGCCGTCAGCTCGTCGTGCAATTTGCTGCCTGGCTTATCTTTCAGGGTATCGAGGTTGCCACCGGAGAAACGCGCGCTCGGGTGAGCCGGGTTCAGCGTCTCTGCCCCGACCTGCGCCATCCGCATACCGTCGCGTGAACGTGCCATGGTCAACTCGGCATTGACTGCATTACGCTCACGATCGGCATTACCCGGATCCAGCAGCGGTTCGGCGATGGCGTCCGCCATGCGGTCTACCGCCGGGGCCAAGGCGTCGTTTTCCACTTCCAGATAGAATGCGGTGCGATAAGACGCCGTGCTGGCGTTATGGCTACCGCCATGCTTCTTCAGGAACTCCGAGAGGTTTTCTGGCTGCGGGTAGCGCTTTGACCCCATGAGAACCATGTGTTCCAGGTAGTGCGCTAACCCAAGCTGGCTATTTGGATCCTCCAACGACCCCACCGGCAGCGCCAACGCCGCCAGCGATTTAGGTGCCTGAGGATCTGAAACCAGCAGCACGGTCATACCGTTCGCCAACTTGATCGCCTGATATTGACGGGGATCGTGATCGCTTTTGTTGATCTTCTCCGCCAGCGGTTGCCATCCCTGTGCAGCCCAACTCAACGGTGCCCAAAACATAACCAATAATACTAACCCGGTGATGCGGGCCAACTGTCTGCGTATATCCAAAATGAACCCCTATTCTGACGCCGTCACGGCAAATCCCTGACGTTGACGACGTACATCAAAACAACACACTCAAAGTCTGTACCCTTTGAATTTCAAGCTGCAGTTAACAACGGCTGCAGTTTGAAAAGCGGCGAGTCTATATGCTTGTACGTTATGTACGACCAGAGCTAACCCCGATAGTTGAATATAACCCTGATTATTTTTACCACCACAAGGCAATCAGTACCACTGGGGGATTGTTACCCAAGGTTATGCCTTGCCACCGGCAGAAGATAACGCTCTGTTTCGGCCAGAATTTGCGCTAAATAAATATTATCCAATTGGCGGAACACCCGCTGTACATAGGGATCTTCACCCTCGCCAGGAATACGCTGATCGCCCTGCCAGGCTTGCAGCAGTTTCGCCCGAGCCTTGGTTTGTACTTCGTCATCCCAATCAATCTGCTGCGTTTCAGGCTGGTAGCACTGGCTCAGCCACGCCCAACCACTTTTGTTCAGCAAGAGTAACGGTTGACACAGGCCGCGCTGGTAACCCGCTACCAGCTCAGCCAAGTGCTCGTGTGCCTCTTGTGCGCTTAACGCGGCAAAACGCCAGGCTGCCCCCTTACGCCCGTAAATACGGCTTTCTCCCGTGCCACCGACGCAGCAATACACCAGATGTTCCAGCCACAACAATATCCCATCAACCGCCGACAACGTTGACGGCCGCCAGCGCAGCAGCCCATCGTCTTGAACCTGATGCAACCACCCACTGATATTCACCCCGGCAATATCGATATCCAGTTCCAGGCTATGTCCCTCTCGTCGTTCAGCACGCACCTGTTCGGCAAGTTCGGTCATCTCTTCCTGCTGCTTCTGCCAATAAATTTCGCCGAAGGGGCCAAAAGGCAAACCGCCAGCGGCACGTACCCGCTGAAACAGGCGCGTAGCGTCCTCGCCATCAATCAAGGTGTTCAGCAATTGGCTGTTGAACTGATAGCGGCTGAGGTTATCCAGGGTAAAGGGTTCTTCATCCGGTAATTCGGTTTCTTCCAGAATGAAACTGACGCCCAACCTCAGTTGGAAGAACGCACGGACAGGGTGACGGTAGAACCGCAGCAAATCATCCAACGAGATCTGCGTTTGCGGCTCTGGCAATAACGGCTGATTAAACGGCGGATGTGCCGCACCGCGCCTATCGGCGGCAGGTAACCACTCTGCCGCATAGCTTTGATCTTCGCTGCCGGGCAGAAAGTTCTCTGCGGCAAACGGCATGCGTGAATGCCAGTTGAGCAAATGTTGACCCACGCGCCGAGCGCTGCCATCGGCGTCCAGCTTTTCATCGCCCGGCAAGCAATAGCTTTGCTCCAGGTACTCCAACAATTCAGTCACCAATACCGAGGGGTAACGCTCGCTGTTATCCTGGATAGAACGGCCAATAAAGCTGATATAGAGCCGTTTCTGTGCCGACAGAATCGCTTCCAGGAAAAGATAACGGTCATCATCACGGCGACTACGGTCGCCACGCTTCATCTGTTGCGCCATCAAGTCAAAACCCAGCGGTGGCAGAGTGCGCGGGTAAACCCCGTCGTTCATGCCCAGCAGGCAAACCACGTCGAACGGAATGGAACGCATCGGCATCAGGGTGCAAAAATTGATTTGCCCGGCGAGGAAGCGTTGACTGATGCGTTCTTGATCAAGGCGCGCGGCCAGCTCGTCACGCAATATAGACAGCGGCACGTCATCGGGATAGCGCGCCGCCAACCCGAACTCGAACACTTTGTTCCACTCCCGCTCTATCAGTGCCAACACCACTTCGGTTTCGTCATCCTGCTCGAAGAAGGTCTCAAGCAGTTGTCGACACAGCGGTTGCCATTCGGTCAGGGAGCGTGCCTGCCCCAATCGTTGCCGCCAGCGGCTCAATGCAGCCAGCAGTTCCGCCAGTTGGCCAGCCAGTTCAGCAACTAACCCGCTCGATTCGTCGTAAGGTAATACGCCCTGCCAATCACCGGCGTTGCTGTCCATGGCGTAACCCAGCAGCATACGGGTAATCCCGAATTGCCAGGTGTGCTGACCGGTCGCGGGCAAGTCCAACTCGCGTACGTTGTCGTCATCCAGGCCCCAGCGCACGCCAGACTCGCCGACCCAGTGGCGCAGCAGGCGCAGCCCTTCCTCACGAATGGAGAAACGCGCAGCCAGCGCCGGGACTTCCAACAGAGCCAGCACTTGTTCTGACGTAAAGCGACTCTGGGGTAGATCCAACAGCGAGATAAACGCCTGCAACGCAGGATGCGCCTGGCTGGCCTTTCGGTCAGAAATGGCAAACGGCAAATAACGTTCAGGTGAGGCGTTGCCGAACACCGCCTGAATATAAGGCGTGTAGCTGTCGATATCCGCCACCATCACAATGATATCGCGAGGCGTCAGCGTGGGATCGTCCGCCAGCATACTCAACAGCTGGTCGTGCAATATTTCAACTTCACGTTGTGGGCTGTGGCAGGCATGCAGACTAATGGAGCGATCGTCGGGATCAAGCTGGCGTTTAGTGGCGCTACTTTCCAACGTTTCCGGTGTGGTGCCGATCACTGCGCTGTTCTTCAACTCCAGCATATCGTGTTGAATGGCATGCAGCAGATTGTCCGCAGGGACATCAACGAAAGCAAAAACCTCTTGTGAGGATTCAATCTGCGAAAGTAAAAAGTGATGATCCCGCCCCAGCTTGCCCCATGAGGCCAGTAACGGGTTCGGCAAGTCTTGTTCACCCTCTTCATTGAACAGCGAAGCGGCATTATCCGGATCCCTGAACAATGCATATTCCGTTTTATCGCGATAGTGCTGCCGTTTACGGCTCTGTAACTTCGCCAGGAATGACGGGCTCTGGATATCGCCCCAATAGTAACGGCACGGATTGGTGAACATCAGGTGAATATCAATGTGCTTTCCCAATGCCTGCAGCGCTTCCAGGTATACCGGCGGTAATGCGGAAATGCCGCAGATAAATACCCGTGGCGGCAATCCCACCGGCGGCTGATCCGCACTTTCCAGTGCCTTGATAAAGCGACGGTACAAATTGGCACGGTGCCATTCCGGTTGCCCCAACGCCTGAGTGTATTCGACCAGCCGCGCCCACAGCGGAGCCTGCCATTGCTGTGCTTCCGCCAGTCCGTCTACGCGTTCGCCTTTCTGCCAACTTTCCAGCCATTGCGGGCGGTACACCAAATATTGGTCGAACAGGTCTGCCACCCGGCCAGCAAGCTGGTGAATTTTACGTTTGTCGCCGTCGTCGGTGAGGTAATGCTGCAACGGGGCAAATTCAGGTTGGGTGAGCAGATCGGGCAGCAGCCACATCAGCTTCCAGGTCATGGCGTCTTTGCTAAAGGCACTCTCTTTCGGAATACCCGGCAAAACTCGCGTAAACATCTCCCAGATGAAGGTTGCAGGCAGTGGGAAAGCGATATTGGCGGCGATGCCAAACTGTTCGGCCAGTTGCATCTGTAGCCACTGCGCCATACCGGGGCTCTGCACCAATACCACTTCCTGTTGAAAAGGATCGGCCAATGGCTCTCTGGCTATCAACGCGCTGGTCAACGTTTTCAGCAAATCCAACTGATTGGAATGATAAACCCTAAACATTGGGAGCTCCCTTAAAACAAAATGACTGCCGGATTACTGGCGTTTGCAGTACCAACGGCTGAGTTTCGCCCACTGTCGTTGGGGCGTTTGTATTTTTACCGTCAGCCTTTGGCAGAACGCCTGCGGAGTGCTCAGCTCAGTATCAAGCAGCCACTCCGGCGCAGGTAGCGGCAGTCCGGCATCCACACGCCCAGTTGCGGCGAAAACGTCTAATTGCTGGTGCGCTAACGACCAAGCTTGCCGATACTGCCACTGACGCTGGAACGACTGCAACAGCACCTGATGATACTGTAACAATCCCAGTAGTGACACCGCGAACAGCAACGCAGCAATCATCACCTCTGGCAGACTGAAACCTTGCTGCTTACTCTGCACAGTCCACCTGTTTTTTTTCCGGGCAAAAATCCAGCCAGCCCCCCGCCTCTGCAACCAGCACGATCGAACTTTCCGCCCCGTCAGGCTTCGTCCGTTGATATATCCGCAGCGGCTCTCCATGATTCATGTCGGCTTCACCTCGCACCAGCACAATACCCGTCTGAGCGGACAATTTTGCGCAGGCACGCAATGCAGCGGTTTTCTGGCACCACCACCCATTGGTGGCAAGGCGGTCGCGTGGCCAGGATTGTGCCACACCCCAACTGAGTGCCGAAATAGCCTGGTTATAAGCCTGTAAGTAGCGCTGCTCGTCGGCCGCCACCAGTAAGGCACTGTCCAGTTGGCGATGCTGAGCATTCAGTAACATCAGCCCCATCACCAACAGCATCATCACCGCCGCCAAGGTACTGCCCCCTCGTTGCTTGCACGCATTCATGGCAGCGAGGCCATATTAACTGCCCAATGCAAACTGCGCCGTATACCGCTATTGGCTTTCGAGCGACCGGTCAATGCCAGCGAAACCCAGGTTTTGCCCCCATCCCCCGCGTTGGCTTTGACGTCAAAAGTTTCAATGCGCACTTCGTCGCTATCGAGTAGGCGTTCCCATCCCGTGCCATTGCAGTGTCTCACACCACGCTGCCCTTCCAGCATGCCCTGTCGAAGACGATAACCAAAGTAATCAGCATCAGTGCCGGTGTCTGCCCACTGACCGTTGCGAGAGACGTCGTAGGCCACAATCACGCAGCTGCCCGCCGCCTCACCGCTGGCATGGCTAATCAGCAGAGGCTTTCCGGGGCACTGACCCGCACAGAAACCGGCACGGCGTAGATCTTTCTCTATACCAAAAGCCAACTGCCGCAGCACCGACTCCAACCGATAATAGCGGCCGACATCAACACTGTGCTGACGCAGCACCGGGTAGGTCTTAGCGGCAGCAAGCGCAATCAGGCTGCCGAATGTGAGTGCCAGCATCACCTCCGGCAAAGTAAAACCACGCTCTAAGACTGACATAATGGAATCCCCCGTATGCTTTGCCCTTCACTGCATAGTCGGAGCCGCCCCTTGCCGGACAACACGAGCCGAAGGCTACCAGCCCCATTGCTCAATACAATATGCCCGGCTTGTGCATTGTTACGCAGGCCATAGAAGCCCATCTCTTTTTGGGTATAACCCACCAGTTGCACATCCGTGTAGTGCGGGGTGAACACGTCATCGCCGAGCGCGTTGCAATCGGCAGGGGCTTGCCCGCTGCTGATGCACCAGGGGACGCCGGTTTTAAAACCCAGCAATGCCGTGCGATTGCGCCAGTTAGCGTCCGCTTGCATCCGTGTGAGAAAGGCCAGCAACTGTTGGGCGGTATGCTCCAACCGCAAAGCCTGCTGGTAATCACGCCAATGGCTGATCCCTGCGCCGGTTAGCACACCGGCCAGGGTCATAACCACCAACAGTTCAATGAGTGTCATGCCACGTTGGCCTGTAAAGTTAAACGTCGTCTCATCATTCATAGCGGCCAGTGTAAGCCAGTATGCCGCGGGATAAAGCGCCCGTTAGCCGACATGAATTACGCCACGCAACCTTTGGATGTAACGAGTGGAAAAGCCTAAAAAAATGCGAAGCAGAACGCAAAGGTAAACAAGGCAGAGGCAGAGGCAGAGGCAGAGGCAGAGGCAGAGGCAGAGGCAGAGGCAGAGGCAGAGGCAGAGGCAGAGGCAGAGTTAGAAAAAAGTAAGGGCGCAACCCGTGCGCCCTTAGCAATAATTTATGGCAAGAAAAATTAAATGGCAACCGGTGCCTTGATGGCAGGGTGCGGATCGTAACCTACGATTTCAAAATCGTCGAAACGGTAATCGAACAGCGATGCCGGTTTGCGTTTGATCAGAAGTTTTGGCAATGCACGCGGTTCGCGGGTCAACTGAAGCTGGGTTTGTTCCATATGGTTGCTGTACAGATGCGTGTCGCCACCTGTCCAGACGAAATCACCCACTTCCAGATCGCATTGCTGCGCCATCATATGCACCAGCAACGCATAGCTGGCAATGTTGAACGGCAGGCCCAGGAACACATCACAAGAACGCTGATACAGCTGGCAAGACAATTTCCCGTCTGCCACATAGAACTGGAAGAACGCGTGGCACGGTGCCAATGCCATCTGATCCAGCTCACCCACGTTCCAGGCAGAAACGATGATACGGCGCGAATCCGGATCCTGTTTCAATTGGTTCAGCACGGTGGTCAATTGATCGATCTGACGACCGTCCGCTGCCCCCCAGGCTCGCCATTGCTTGCCGTACACCGGGCCAAGATCGCCGTTTTCGTCAGCCCATTCATCCCAAATGCTGACGTTGTTTTCCCGTAAGTAAGCCACGTTGGTGTCACCGTTCAGGAACCACAGCAGTTCATGAATAATTGAACGCAGGTGACATTTTTTGGTGGTAACCAGGGGAAACCCTTCCTGCAAATTGAAACGCATCTGGTGGCCGAAAATCGACAACGTGCCAGTGCCGGTACGGTCGGCTTTAGGGGTGCCCTCGGCGAGCACTTTGTTCATCAAATCCAGATACTGTTTCATTTGTTCCTCACGACAGTTGTTGCTGCGGGCGACGACGATACGCCCAAATCATCATAATAATACCGGCCACCACCATAGGAATGGACAGGATCTGCCCCATGCTGATTACGCCGTCGAACAGGCCGAGCTGGGCATCCGGCTGACGGAAAGCTTCGACAATAATACGGAATGCACCATAACCAATCAGGAACAGGCCGGAGACGGCGCCCATTGGCCGCGGTTTGCGGATAAACAGGTTCAGAATGATAAACAGCACCACGCCTTCCAGCAGCAATTCATACAGCTGGGACGGGTGACGCGGCAACACTCCGTATTGGTTCAGGATCGGCAACAGCTGCGGGTCGGCGGCGGCAAGCGCCACGTCTTCGCTGCGCGAACTTGGGAACAGCATCGCCCATGGGGTATCGGTCGTCACACGGCCCCAGAGTTCGCCGTTGATAAAGTTGCCCAAGCGGCCGGCACCCAAACCGAATGGGATCAGCGGGGCAATAAAATCGGAAACCTGGAAGAAGGTGCGTTTGGTGCGACGAGCGAACCAGAACATCACCAGGATCACCCCCATCAAACCGCCGTGGAACGACATGCCGCCATCCCAGACTTTAAACAGATAGAGCGGGTTATCCAGGAACAGCGGCAGGTTGTAGAACAGCACATAGCCAACGCGGCCACCGACGAACACACCGAGGAAACCGGCATACAGCAGGTTCTCTACTTCATCCTTGGTCCAACCGCTGCCTGGCTTGTTGGCACGGCGCACCGCCAGCCACATGGCAAAAACGAAGCCAACCAGGTACATCAGACCGTACCAATGCAGAGAAACCGGGCCGATAGAGAAAATCACCGGATCAAATTTAGGAAACGCCAGATAGCTATTGGTCATCTATCACCACAACATGTCTATTATTCTTCCCCATCCGGGGGCGGCAGGTGCCAAACGCGGTGAAACACAGCAGGAACACTCTTTTTCCGTTGCTTTCAACGCAGTTGAGGAGGCGGATAATAGCATAAGCTTAACCCCCTCCGGTCTGGCCTGCTGGGAAAAGTTCTGTAAAAAAATCAGTCAGCCCGTGACCTTACTTACCGCCGCGGATCAAACCGCCCATGCCACGCCGCTCCATAAACGCGGCAACCTGATGGCGTACTTCGGTGGTCATTTGTGCGTTCAGTACCCGCTGCGTCAACACTTCGGCGTCGGATAGTTCGATATGTCGCAACAGATATTTGATGCGCGCCACGCTGCGGCCGTTCATGCTCAGATTGCGATACCCCATGCCCACCAGCAACAGCGCGCCCATTGCGTCGCCAGCCAATTCACCGCACAAGCTGACCTGTAGCCCGACGGCCTTGGCCTGAACGGCAATCAACTTCAACACCTGCAACATGGAAGGATGCAGGCTGTCATACAGCGACGCTACCCGGGTATTATTGCGATCTACCGCCAGCAGATATTGCGTCAGGTCGTTGGTGCCCACCGAAATAAACTCAACGCGCCCGGCCAGATGCGGGATCATGAAGATCATCGACGGCACTTCCAGCATGATGCCCAGCTTCGGTTTCGGGATTTCATACCCGAGAACCTCTTCCACTTCTCGCCCTGCGCGGTCGATCAAACGCCGAGCCTCGTCGATCTCTTCCAGGCTGGTGATCATCGGCAGCAGAATACCCAGATTGCCCGTGCCCGCATTGGCACGGAGCATGGCCCGCACCTGAATCAAGAATATTTCCGGTTGATCCAGCGTGATACGGATACCGCGCCAGCCCAAGCAGGGGTTTTCTTCGCTGATCGGCATATACGGCAGTTGCTTATCGGCGCCGATATCCAGCGTACGCAGCGTCACTGGCTTATTCGGATACAGTTGAAGCATGCCTTGATACTGCGCGACTTGTTCTTCTTCAGAAGGAAAACCGCTTTGCAGCATGAAGGGGATTTCAGTACGGTACAGGCCAACGCCGTCGACCCGCCCACCCAGCAATTGTTCGTGTTCCGGGCTAAGGCCAGCATTGAGCATGACCTGAACACGCTCGCCACTTTTGAGTTGGGCCGGCTGCTCAACGTCGTCCTCAGCCAGCTTGCTTAATTCTTGTTCTTCGCTGATCAGCCGCTGGTATTCCTGAACCAGTACCGGCTCAGGATCCACCAGCAGTTCACCGCGATAACCATCGACAATCAACAGCCGCTGACTGAGCAGCGCAGGCTGAATATCTGCCCCCATCACCGTCGGCACGCCCATCGCACGCACCAATATCGCCGCATGGGAGTTGGCAGCACCGTCACGCACAACAACACCGACCAGCCTGTCCTGCGGCATTTCGGCCAGCAGTGTGGCAGTCAGCTCATCGGCCACCAGTACAAAACGCGCTGGCCACTGAGTCGCACCTTGGGTGGTGTCGTCGAGGTGGAACAAAAGGCGTTGGCCAAGCGCACGCAGATCGCTTGCACGCTCGCGCATGTAGGTGTCTTGCAGGCTGGCGAACTGCGCGGCAAAGACTTCAATCACCTGTTTAACCGCCCATTCAGCCACAGAACCGGCATCAATCTCGGCAAACAATTCGCGTTTAAGACGGGCGTCGTTCAACAGGTGAGAATAGAGATCGAAGATCGCCGCGCTCTCTTTTTGCGAGCTGGCGGCAAAGCGCTTGCTGAAGCGACGGAATTCCGCCCCGGCTTCTTCAAGCGCCTGAGTCAGGCGTTCCCGCTCGCTCGCGGTATCGAGCGTCGAGGCCTTATAAACTTGATCGAGTGAAGGCTGGCTGCTGTCCTGCCAGCCCTCCGCCACCGCAACGCCCGGTGAGGCCGCCAGTGCGCGAATACGCGTCTGTCGGTATTGACCGAAAATGGCGTTAAGCTGTGACTGCGAGAGGATCCCGGCCATCTGCGTGGCAAGCGTCACCATGAAGGATTCTTCGCTTTCGTCAAACTGACGTAGCTCACGCTGCTGCACCACCAACACGCCCAGCAATTGGCGGCGATGAATGATCGGCACGCCGAGGAAGGATCGGAAACGATCCTCCTTCACCTGAGGAATGTATTTGAAGCTGGGGTGACTTTGCGCATCCGCCAGGTTAATAGGCTCCGCACGGCGCCCGACCAACCCGACGACACCTTCATCAAATGCCAACGCGATGACACGCCCACGCGGTTTTTTTAACCCGCGTGTCGCCATCAGGTAGTAGCAGCGGCGGTCGTTGTCCGCCAGATAGATGGAACAGACCTCCGTATCCATTGCCAGACAGGTTTCATTAACCAAAAGATCCAGCGCATCTGTCAGACTGGCCGCCGCGGCCACCTTCTCAACAATTTCTCGCAAGCGCGTGAGCATAGTCGGCTTAACTTAACCTCTCTTCCGGCGATAAGCGGGGATCTGCCGCTGTGCTGCCTGCTCCTGCATTGGCATCACGGTCACGGCGAATTCTTTCATCACCCGGCGGTATACGTCACGTTTGAACGACACCACCTGGCGCACCGGATACCAAAAACTCACCCAGCGCCAACCGTCAAACTCCGGCGTGCTGCTGCGTTGCATATTGATATCAGCGTCATTGCACATTAACTGCAACAGAAACCATTTCTGCTTTTGGCCGATACAAACCGGCTTTGTGTCCCAACGCACCAAACGTTTTGGCAATTTATAGCGCAACCAGTTGCGGGTTGAGGCCAGGATACGCACATCCTTTTTACTCAGCCCCACTTCTTCGAACAGCTCACGGTACATTGCCTGTTCTGCGGTTTCACCAGGGTTAATCCCACCTTGGGGAAACTGCCAGGAGTGTTGACCGTAACGGCGAGCCCACAGGACTTGCCCCTGACGATTACAGATTACGATACCAACATTCGGGCGGTAGCCATCATCATCGATCACCGGACTACCTCGATAAGCTTAAATTCGCATAGATACCCTGATTGTTTCACACAAGCTACAGGCGGTAAACCACTGCTTTGCGGCCCTGCAAACCGGATAACATTGGGATAACTCACAGATAATGGCAAAGTTATAAACATGCAGGGCAATTTCACCGCGGTTTTATTCACTTTTTCTGTGGATAGGTGTGTGAAGAACTCAAGGGATAAGCCGGTAAAACTCTGACAAGCTCAAAAACCCATAAAAAACGAAAACCAAATTAATACCTTTAAAATAAGAAGTTATGGATTTATCAACAGACATGTACAGAGCAAAAATGTGATCTATGTCCGTTAAGGATCCTGGCCTGGTGAAAGATCCACCAACGTCGTTTTTATCCACAGATTATTCGTGTAAGTTACGCACAAAACGGACAATTTCGCAAAAAGGTGCCCACGTCAAGGCTGTAAATCGAACCAGTGATCGGTAAAAATTTGGGTTATCCCATAAATCTGTGGATAAATAGGTGTAAGATCCTGTTTATTGTCGGTGGCTTCTGGTGCACAAGCGTCGTCAGGAATTTTCTCCCCGCCATGTGTCAGAAAAAAAGTCATGAAAAATCATGCTACTATTATTCTTTTCCCCAGCCACTTCCGGCAAAAGTTATCTGTGTACAAATGCAGTACGTTTTTCAACCAAATCTAACAGGCTTGTATTATGGCGTTTTTATCTCCTCTGCCCGCTCCTCCCAAAAACGAGCAACAGCTGTTTGAACGGGCGCAACAGCTTGCCGGTTGCAGCCTGGGTGAGCTGGCCGAACGCGCACAGTTGGCTATCCCTAAGGACCTGAAGCGCGATAAAGGCTGGGTTGGCATGCTGTTGGAACAATATCTTGGCGCCATGGCAGGCAGCAAACCGGAGCAGGATTTCCCCGAATTGGGTATCGAGTTAAAAACGATTCCGATAGACGCCGCCGGTAAACCACTGGAAACCACCTTCGTCTGCGTTGCCCCCTTAACCGGCAATAGCGGTGTAACCTGGGCCAGCAGCCACGTGCGCTATAAACTGGCGCGTGTATTGTGGATCCCGGTTGAAGGTGAACGGCAAATCCCGCTGGCGCAACGTCGCATCGGTTCTCCGTTGTTATGGAGCCCTAACGCGGTTGAAGAAGAAATGCTGCGCCGCGACTGGGAAGAATTGATGGATTTGATCGTGCTCGGCCACGTCGAACAGATCACGGCTCGACACGGTGAAGTACTGCAACTTCGGCCCAAGGCCGCCAACAGTAAAGCGCTAACGGAAGCCATCGGTGAACAGGGGCAGCCGATCCTCACCTTGCCGCGCGGCTTTTATCTGAAGAAAAGTTTTACCGGCGCGCTATTGGCAAGACATTTTCTCATCTGATCGCGTTTGTTTAGGTCACGTTTAGCTAACGGTGTCGCCGTATCAATAAACGGGTATAATTCAGCCTTGGCTTTTTATTAAGGTGTGCTGGGCAATGTTCGAGTGGATTGTGGATCCCAATGCCTGGTTAGCGTTAGGTACGCTGACCATTCTTGAGATCGTTCTGGGTATTGATAACATTATTTTCCTTTCCCTGGTGGTGTCCAAACTGCCGAAAGCGCAACAGAATAAAGCGCGCCGTCTCGGGTTGGCGGGTGCAATGTTAATGCGCCTGGGGCTGTTGGCCTCTATCGCCTGGGTGATCCGTCTGACCCACCCGCTGTTTACCGTGATGGAACACAGCATTTCCGCACGCGATCTGATCCTGCTTCTGGGCGGGTTGTTCCTGATTTGGAAAGCCAGCAAAGAGATTCATGAAACCATCGAAGGCTCAGAGGAAGAACACAACACGAAAGTGCACAGTTTCTTTGGCGCCATCGTACAAATTATGCTGCTGGATATCATTTTCAGCCTGGACTCGGTGATCACCGCAGTAGGTCTGTCTGACCACCTGTTTATCATGATGGCCGCTGTGGTCATTGCCGTTGGCGTCATGATGTTTGCCGCCCGCCCGATTGGCGAGTTTGTTAACCGCCACCCTTCGGTGAAAATGCTGGCGCTGGCATTCCTGATCCTGGTCGGCTTCACACTGATGTTGGAAAGCTTCCAGGTACATGTACCAAAAGGCTACATTTACTTTGCGATGTTCTTCTCAATGTCGGTTGAAGCGCTCAACTTGATGCGCAGCAAGAAAAAGCAGGTCTCTGAGTAATGCCTCTGCGGGAGTGTGCAAAAGCCGCTCCCGCAATATTGTCCGCCGTTCCCAACGCTGCTCGATCCCACTTTCTCTTACAGAGATAAGGACTTATCCGAAACACGGCGCATCTAGAGTTTGCTAATCTAAGAAGAGACTTCTTTTCTGCATACATAAACGAGGATCGGCAGGATGAAAAAGTGGGTAATGGCAGTTTCGGCACTGGTTATCGCCGCCGGGTTGGCGGGATGTTCCAGCGATTACGTTATGGCGACTAAAGACGGCAATATGATCCTGACCCAGGGCAAACCGGAAATCGACAAAGATACCGGCCTGATCAGCTATAAAGATGAAAAAGGTAACAGTCGCCAAATCAACGGTGATCAGGTTTCACAGGTTATCGAGCGTTAAACACCCTGACTATACCCTATAGCTTTCACGTTGCAGCCAGGCCCCCAGCTCGTTTGTACCCAAATATTGTAGGGACGAGTTTATTCGTCCCTACAGTCGCTGAAGTCAGTGACAAATCTGCCGGGAACCTATTTGATCGCCGCAGCTTGAAAGACCGCCTCTGTGATACACGATAGCCGCCTCTCGCACTGAATCCTCTTCCCCCATCTTCTCCGCTTGGTTATAGTCGAGAAAGGCGATATACCGCCTTGCAGGCTGTTTGCCGCAGCCTGCCCTTTGGCTCCTGTTTCACCGGGCGGTACAGCCCGTAGCGCTAACATGAAAGGAAGGCCGTTAATGCAATACCACCGTATTCCCCACAGTTCTTTAGAAGTGAGCGTGCTGGGACTGGGCACCATGACCTTTGGCGAACAGAACAGTGAAGCCGATGCCCACGCGCAACTCGACTATGCATTAGCCGCTGGCGTCAACCTGATCGACACCGCAGAGATGTACCCGGTACCGCCCCGTCCAGAAACCCAGGGGTTGACTGAGCAATACATCGGCAGTTGGATCAAGGCACGCGGCAATCGTGAGAAGATCGTGCTGGCCAGCAAGATCGCCGGACCGGTGCGTGGCACCGATAGCAGCATCCGCCCGCAGCAGGCATTAGACCGCAAAAATATCCGCGCAGCTCTGGATGCCAGCCTGAAGCGACTAAACACCGATTATCTCGATCTCTACCAGCTGCACTGGCCGCAGCGAGCGACCAATTTCTTCG
This sequence comes from Serratia sp. CoH_122_TC_1, assembly GCF_058191755.1. Classification (NCBI taxonomy): domain Bacteria; kingdom Pseudomonadati; phylum Pseudomonadota; class Gammaproteobacteria; order Enterobacterales; family Yersiniaceae; genus Serratia; species Serratia sp. CoH_122_TC_1. The sequence goes on along the minus strand of NZ_JBXWLA010000010.1, from coordinate 121,041 downwards.
GCAAGCTTAATTATCAATACACCGACGATAAAGCCACCGTCACCCTGCTGGAAACGCTGGAAGCCCTGACCGAACAGGTACGTGCCGGTAAAATCCGCTATATCGGGGTGTCTAATGAAACGCCATGGGGCGTGATGCGTTATCTGCAATTGGCTGAAAAGCACGAGTTACCGCGCATCGTCTCTATTCAGAACCCCTACAGCCTGCTGAACCGCAGTTTTGAAATAGCCCTGGCCGAGATCAGCCAGCATGAGGGCGTCGAACTGCTGGCCTATTCCAGCCTGGCGTTCGGTACGCTCAGTGGCAAATACCTGAACGGTGCCAAGCCTGCCGGAGCGCGTAATACGCTATTTAGCCGCTTTAACCGCTACTCTGCGCCGCAAACGCAGCTGGCCATTGCAGAATATGTCGCATTAGCCAAAAAACACGGGCTGGATCCGTCACAAATGGCGCTGGCCTTTGTACGTCAGCAACCTTTCGTTGCCAGTACCCTGCTGGGCGCCACCACGTTAGAGCAACTGAAAACCAACATCGACAGTTTCGACGTGGTGTTGAATGAAGACGTTCTTCAAGGGCTGGAAGAAATCCATACCCGCTTTACTATTCCTGCACCATAAATCATGTGGGGCGCGTAAATGAACCGCGCCCCATCTGTTATTTTGCCCGCCGCTGCGACAACCACAGTGCGCTTATCGCCAGCGCAAACACCACGCCAAAACCAATTCCTACGCCAACCACCGGCACGCTGACTTTCACCGCCAGAGAATACAGCCCGAGCATCAGCAACATTGCGGTGTTCTCTCCCAGGTTTTGCACCGCGATCGCATTGCCTGCCCCCACCGAGTTTTTGCCCCGTTCCTGTAATAAGGCATTCAGCGGTACCACAAAGAAGCCGCCCAACACGCCGATAATCAACAACACCACATAGGCGTTAAACAGGGTCGTTTGCAGTGCAAATACCGCCACAGCGACACCGATCAAAATCCCGGCAGGCATGCAGCGTTTCACCGTCTCCAACGTGACAAAGCGCGCGGCGGCACCGGTCCCCACCACAATCCCAACCGCCACCATCGCATTGAGTAGCGTTGGCGTGGCGTTATCCGTGATACCGAGCGCCACGGGTACCCACAGCACCAGCAGAAAACGCAGTGTGACCCCTGCGCCCCAGAACAGGCTGGTACCAATCAATGAAAAACGTGTCTGACCATCGCGCCACAGCACCACGCAAGCGTTGAAGAAAGCGCGAGTCATGGCACGCGGCGTCCAGGAAACCGCCGGATGCGCCGCCGGCAAGCGCGGAATATACAGGTTGGCGATCACCGCAGCCGCATAGACCAATGCACACACCGCCAGCGCCGCCACGATATGCCAATCGGCCAATATACCACCGGCCACAGAGCCAATCAGGATCGCAGCAATAGTGGAAGCCTCCATCAGGCCGTTGGCCTTGACCAGTTTTTCACCGCCGGTGATCTCCCCCAGAATGCCGTATTTTGCCGGCGAATAGGCTGCGGCGCCGACACCCACCAGGCTATAACCAAGGAACGGATTGAGCCCAAAACAGATGACCAGTGCGCCAGCCAGCTTCAATCCATTGGACACCATCATCACTCGCCCCTTGGCGAAACTGTCGGCGACCTGACCGACAAAGGGAGCTAGAACGATGTAGGTCGCGACAAAAGCCATTTGCAAAATCGGCTGACTCCAGTCCGGGTAGAGTTGTTGTTTGATCAGCGCCAGCGTGGCGAACAGCAACGCATTATCGCCAAAAGCGGACAGGAACTGCGCACAGATCACGGCGATCATACTGCGTGAAAGCAGAGGTGAATCAGTATTCAACGTCGAGCTCATCAGACTGTCTCCGGCTGTTCAGCCATGTTACGCAGGGTCACAAAGTCCGGCTTACCGCTGCCAAGCACCGGCAAGGTTTTCAAAATGCGAATATCACGCGGCACTGTCAGCTCGGGGCTGCCCAACTCACGAGCGACCCGTAGCAACGCTTCACGGCTCATGCCTGCTGCCGTGGTAAACAGCACCAGCGCCTCGCCCTTGCTGCTATCGCTTTTCACCGTAGCAGCGTGCTGCCCTTCTGGCGCTGCACGTTGTGCCAACAGCTCAACACTCTCTAGCGAAACCATTTCACCCGCCAGTTTGGCAAAGCGCTTCACTCGACCACGGATCACACAGTATCCCTGTTCGTCTAATGTGACGATATCGCCGGTATCATACCAGCCCGGTTGCAGGTTACCCTGTGCATCCTCTGCCGCCGGTGGTTCCAACTCGCCCGGACGCTCCACCCGCAAATAGCCCTTCATGATATTCGGCCCTTTCAACTGCAGACGCCCGCCGTTATCAATGCCTGGTACCGCGATCAGCCGCGCCTCCATCTTCGGCATAATGCGCCCCACCGTACCGACCTTAGCCGCCAGCGGTACGTTGATCGACACCACAGGTGCACATTCTGTTACGCCATAGCCTTCGAGGATGCGAATGCCATATTTGTCCTGATAAATTTGTTTGGTGCTGTCTGCCAGCTTTTCCGCGCCAGCCACGACATAGCGTAAACGGGCAAAATCATAAGGATGGGCAAAGCGTGCATAGTTATTAAGGAAGGTAGCAGTACCAAACAACACGGTGCAGTTGCGGTCATACACCAGCTCCGGTACCACGCGGTAATGGAGCGGACTGGGATAGAGGAAAATACGGCTACCGGTCATCAGCGGCGTCAACAGCCCGACCGTCAGGCCAAATGAGTGGAACAAGGGTAGCGATGACATAAAGCGATCACGTGGCGTGAAATCAGCAATGGTACGGATCTGCTCAACATTGGCCAATAAACTGGCGTGAGAATGCACCACGCCTTTTGGATTACCTTCCGAGCCCGAGGTAAACAGGATCAACGCAGCATCGTCAGGCCGCTGTGGCAGCATTGCCCGCGCAGGTTGCAACAAATGGCGAAGGATCCACAATTTGTCCGTCAAAGTAACGGTATCTTTCAAATCCTCCAGATAGACCCAGTTAGCTTCAGGTACCTGCTGCGGTAAATGCGTCAATTTGCCCTTCTCCAGAAACTGGCGCGAAGTGACAATGGTTTTGATACTGGCGGCGGTCATGGCGCTTTTCAGGCCATTGGATCCGGCGGTGTAATTGAGCATCGCCGGAATACGGTTACGCAGCGAAGCGCCAAAAATCACTGCGACAGTGATAGTGGCATTCGGCAATAGCATGCCGACATGCTCACCCTCGGCAGTAAAGCGTTGCAGGATACGGCTGACACCCAGAGCCTTTTTGATCAACGTCTGGTAGCTGTCTTCCTTAAAGTTAATATCCTCGATGCACGGCTTACGGCTGCCGTAACGGTGCTGTGCTGCCAGCAGGGCTTGAAACAAGGTCTGTGGTTCGCGGGTATCCATACGTGCCTGCATCATGATCTGATGCAAACGGTCCCCGGCAAGCGCACGGCGATCGCGGGCACGGGGGGCAATCGGCATCGGCAGTGACGTTGGGGGTAAGATCCGGATGCTGATCTGTGGAAACCAGCGGATCTTGAACACCCCAGCCATACGGCCAAAGGGGCTGAATTCAGCACCATCGAGCCGAATGGGCACCAGGGTCGCCCCCGATTTAGCGGCAATAAATGCAGCGCCATCGTAAACCTTCATCAAGGATCCGGTAACGGTAATCCGCCCTTCAGGAAAAACCACAATCGGTCGTCCCTGTTCCACCCTGCGCACCAGCTGCTTGATGGCCATCGGTTTTGTTGGGTCGAGTGAGACAAAATCGATATAGGGCCGCAGCCAACGCATAAACCAACGATCGCCAATGCTGGCATAAACGGCAAACACCGGTTTGATCGGTAAGAACAGCGCCAACAGAATGCCATCAAGGAAGGAGATATGATTGGGTGTAATCAGCAACTTTGGCTGATCAAAATGCCGGGCGTCACCTTCGACACGTACCCGGTACAACAGGCGGAACAACACCCGCAGCATAGAAAAGATCATGCCCTTCTCCCTTTGGCCCAAAATGAGTGTATCCCCAATCGATCTCAAGGAGCGGGATGGCCGCCAGCATACGGGCCCCCTAGCGCTTACAGAAGTAAGTCATTGGGGCGCAGCCAACACACCAGCGCCTTGAAAGGTAAAGGGGATAAATGGTTGTTGGGAAAAGAATACTATATGGCAGATAGCAGGCAAAAAAAAACCTACGCATCCGCGTAGGTTGGTGCAATTGAAAATGGCTTCAACATACAGAGTATGTTGATTTCTCACCAATCAATACCTCTGGGATCACCTACTCTAGAGAGGAGTGGATTAAGAAACTACCGATCAATCGCAAGAGTTTTGCTCTAAATGCAACCAGCTGTAAATTTCCCACGTTTGGCGGAAATAACTCAATGAAAGCTAAACAATCCTGGGCAAGATAAATACAAAATGTGATTTTGTGCAGGCGGGTTAGCTGGGCTTCAGGAAAAAAAACCTACGCATCTGCGTAGGTTGGTGCAAATTAATATGGGTTCAACAAACACGTTGTTGAAACTCACCAATCAATACCTCTGGGACGTTAAACTTACCCCGTGCTGCCAAATACCAGTCAGCAGGCTATCGCAACATTAGGGCGCAAAGTGTAACCAGCTATTTATCGGGTGCTCACCTCTACCAGGCAGCTCATGGCGTTCGGCCCCTGGGTTAGCGGCGAGGTGCCGATATCCAGCGTTAATACATTGGGGTTGCCGGACTGCTCTACCGGTAACTGTTGGTCACCCACCCCCGGATCAAACCAGGCTCCGGTCGCCATCAGTACCACACCACGTGTGACCCCATCGGTAATAGCAACGCCCGCCAGGCAGTGACCACGCGCATTGCTAACCTGCACTTCGGCGCCATTGGCAATACCCCGTTTTTCTGCATCCTCAGGGTGCATATACAGAGTCTCACGACCCGCGGTTTTATTGCCTTGCGCCAGTGGTGCAGGATCCATCTGGCTATGCAAACGGTCGCTCGGCTGAATAGAAATCAGGTGCAGCGGCCACGTTTTTGCCTGTGGAGCCCCCAGCCACTCAACCGGCGGCTGCCACTGCGGATGGGGTGCAAAATCGGGATAGCGATAACGGGCGATTTTCTCGCTGAACAGCTCAATTTTGCCACTCGGCGTTTGCAGCGGGTTAGCCTTTGGATTGGCACGAAAGTCGTCAAAGAACACAAATTCCTTCGCCGGTGCCGGCAACTCGACGTAGCCTTTACGCCAGAAATCGTCAAATTCGGGCCATTCCACCCCGGTGCCCGCCTGCGCCTGCCCACACTGTTGGTAAATAGATTCGATCCAGGCACGTTCATTGCGGTTTTCGGTGAATTGCTCGCGATAACCCAATCGCTCCGCCAAGTCGGCAAAAATATCAAAATCGTTGCGCGCTTGATGCTGTGGTGCAATGGCCTGATGCATCGCCAACACGTAGCGATCGCGTGATGAACCGCCAATGTCGTTACGTTCCAGCGAGGTCGTGACTGGCAGAACGATATCTGCCATCTTTGCCGCCGGCGTCCACCAGATATCCTGCACAATCACCGTATCCGGCTTCTGCCAGCCCTCCACCAGTCGATTTAACTGCTGATGGTGATGGAACGGGTTGCCACCGGCCCAATGCACCAGATGGATATCCGGATAGTGCAAGGTTTCACCGCGGAACTGATAGGGTTCGCCGGGGTGCAGCAACATGTCGCAGATACGCGCCACGGGAATAGCCAACCCGCATGGGTTCTCCCCCACCGACATCATTGGCCCTGGCGTGTCCACGCGCGGATTGCCAACGCCATTCATCGAACCATGGCCAAACGAGAAACCGCCGCCGGGTAGCCCAACCTGACCAAGCATCGCCGACAGCGCTATCATCATCCAGTAGGGCTGTTCGCCGCGGTGGGCGCGCTGAACTGAATAGGAACAGGTGAGAAAACTGCGTACACCAATCAGTTGCTGCGCCAACAACGCAATGCGCGCCGCCGGAATGCCGGTAATTGCGCTGGCCCATTCTGGCGTTTTCGCCACGCCGTCATCCACGCCACGCAGATAATTCGCCAGTTGGTCGTAACCGGTACAATGGCTATAAAGGAAGGCTTCGTCCTGCGCCCCTTGGCGTTGAATTTCGTACGCTAACGCTAACATCAACGCCACGTCGGTGTTCGGACGGATCGGGATCCATTCGGCATTAACAAATGCCGGGCAGTCATCGCGCATCGGGCTGATGTTGATAACCGGGGTGCCTTTCTGAACCAGTTTTTGCAACCAGGGCTTGAGTGAATGTTCAGCAGCCCCGCCAGAAGACACTTGGGCATTCTTCAACGCCAGCCCACCGAAGGCCACAAACAGCTCACAGTGCGCGATCACACTGGGCCAACTGGTGACACGTCCGGTCAATGGGGTGAAGGTGCCGATCACATACGGCAGGAAAAACTGCGCCGAACCCCAGCTGTAGTTACCCAACTGATCAACGCCGCCACCGCCACTGAAATAAAAACGCCGCACCAACGAACGCGCATGATGCAAACGGCCGGCGGACGACCAGCCGTAGGAACCGGTAAACAGGCCTGAAGGACCGTAACGATCGCGCACGCGCCGGTTTTCTTCCGCCACCAGATCAAGTGCAAGCTCCCAGTCAACCTCAACAAAATCCTCACGACCACGCAGCGTGCGGTCACTGCCTTCACGTTTTTGCAGCCAGGAACGACGCACCGCCGGCTTGCGGATACGCTTATCGGAATAGGCCATTGGCGCAATGGAGTCGAGCAATGGAGAAGGATCCGGATCATCGGCAAAAGGCTCACAACGGATAAGCCTGCCGTCTTCAACCACGGCGGTATAAGCCCCCCAATGCGCGAGTTGCGGATAACGTTTAATCGACATGCGGTTCTCGAACAAGAAAAGATGCACAAAAGTAACATCAGCCAGTGCCCGGAACCAAAGCACAAATTGCGCTATTAATGCGTCCGGTAAGTCTAAGCGCACGATAAATCGCACATATCTGCAACAGCCACCACAAGTTGCGATCGCCAGCGCTTGCAGCACCGGACTTTTTCCGCAAAACTGAGGAATGTAAGCGATTACCCAGGATGTATGACAGATATGGCTACCATAAAGGATGTTGCCAGGCTGGCGGGTGTTTCCGTGGCCACGGTATCCCGTGTAATAAATAACTCCCCAAAAGCCAGCGAAGGCTCACGCACCGCCGTGCAAGCCGCGATGGAACAATTGCAATATCACCCCAACGCTAACGCCCGCGCGCTGGCGCAGCAATCGACCGAAACGCTCGGATTGATTGTCTCTGACGTGTCCGATCCTTTCTTTGGCGCCATGGTCAAAGCGGTGGAACAGGTGTCCTACGCGACCCACAATTTTCTGCTGATCGGCAACGGGTACCACGATGCGGAAAAAGAACGTCAGGCGATCGAACAACTGGTGCGCCATCGCTGTGCTGCGCTGGTGGTGCATGCCAAAAAACTGACCGATCGTGAATTAAGCGGCTGGATGCAGCAAATCCCTGGCATGGTGCTGATTAACCGTACGCTCCCAGGTTTTGAATCTCGCTGCGTCGCACTTGACGACCGTTACGGTGCCTGGCTGGCAACCCGCCATTTGATCCAGCAAGGGCATCAGCGTATTGCCATTATTTGTTCCACCCACCAGATTTCTGACGCAGCAGACCGTCTGCAAGGCTATCTCGATGCATTGCAGGAACATGGCATCCCGGTGGATGAAAAGCTGATTGCCTACGGCGAACCCGACGAAATTGGGGGTGAGCACGCCATGACCGAGTTGCTTGGCCGGGGAAAAAACTTTACCGCAGTGACCTGCTACAACGATTCTATGGCTGCGGGCGCGTTATCGGTACTCAGCGATAACAGCGTCGACGTGCCGGGACAGATGTCGTTGATTGGCTTTGATGACGTGCTGATTTCACGCTACCTGCGACCACGCCTGACAACCATTCGCTATCCTGTCGTGGCCATGGCGACCCAGGCGGCTGAATTGGCACTGGCGCTGGCCAATAACCTGCCGCGGCCCGAAATTACCAACATGTTTAGCCCGACGCTGGTGCGCCGCCATTCGGTGTCCAGCATCAATAACGTGTACGAGCAGAACTAGCCTAACGCCCGGTGATACAGCCGCACCGGGCGGTCAGGATAATCCAGCGCGTCACCGATATAGTGCCAGCCATGGCGTTCGTAATAACCGCTGAAGTCAGCGTAAAGATACAGCTCGCTGAAACCAAGCTGCCGGCTGTAATCCTGCACATGCTGCTGCAACTGCAGGCCCAGGCCAGTGCCACGCTGGCTTTCGTCGATGTACAACGCCGCCAGCCAAGGCGTCAAATCTTGGCGGCTAATCAGATCACAGCGCCATAAGCCGACAGTGCCAACCAGTTTATCCCCCAGCAGAGCGATAAAGGTGACGGGCAAATCCGCCCCACGCAGGCCGCTGTCTACCACACTGGCGAAAAATGCCCGGCTGCTCTCGCTGCCGAACGCCCGCCATTGCCAGTCAATCACCTGCTCACGGTACTGAGGAAAGTCAGCCAACAGCACAATACTTGTCATTCTACCGCCCTTTTTTCATTGCTTGATTCTCATCTACACGCGTTTGCCCGCGACACCGTCACCACGATAAAAAGCCGCACAGCCAACAGCTAACCCTATGCTAGACTGAGCATTATTTGCCACCAGCGGATGTTGAAAGGGGTAAGCCACTGATGATCACCATGTTGGATGTTTCCATTCGCGCGGGGGTATCTAAAGCCACAGTTTCACGCGTGTTAAATGGCACCGGCCAGGTGAAAAAGAGTACCCGAGAAGCCGTGTTCAAAGCGATGGACGAATTGGGTTACCGCCCGAATTTCCTTGCCCAATCGTTGGCGAACAAAAGCTCCAACAGCATCGGGTTGGTCGTGTCCAATTTCGACGGCCCCTACTTCGGGCGACTGCTCCGCCGTGCAGCTAAGCTGATTGAAGCCAGCGGCAAGCACTTGATTGTCACCGACGGCCACGACACACCGGAAGATGAGCTCCAGGCAGTGCAGCTGTTGGCCGATCGGCGCTGTGATGCCATTATTCTCTATACTCGCTTCATGTCCGAATCTGCACTGATGGATTTGCTGGACAGCCTGCCGGTACCGATTATGGTGATCAACCGCGATTTGCCGCAAGCGCGAGCACGCTGCGTGTTCTTCGAACAACAAAAGGCTGCCTTCCATGCGGTTGATTATCTGATTCAACAAGGGCACCGCGAGATCGCCTGCATTACCGGCCCCATCAGGACGCCTACCGCTCAGGCGCGGCTGGCAGGTTACCAACAGGCGCTTGAGCACCATCAGATTGCCTTCGATGCCTCCCGAGTGGCCTATGGCGACAGCAGCGTACAAAGTGGTTATCAGGGGGTACAGCGTTTACTGGACGAGAATAGCAATTTCAGCGCACTGTTCGCCTGCAACGACGATATGGCGGTGGGCGCGATGAAGGCGCTGCACGATGCCGGCAAACGCCTGCCACAGGATGTCTCACTGTTCGGCTTTGACGACGAACCCAGCGCCGCCTATTTACAACCTGCGCTCTCCACGGTTTATCTGCCGATCGATGTCATGATCGAAGCCGCCATCAGCCAGGCTTTCCGCTTGATCAACCGAGAAGACATCCAGCCGCTCCCGCCTTTTACCGGTGAATTACGGCTACGTGAATCAGTGATTCCAGGGCCATACGCTGATTGATTCCCACTGGCGTTGTCGTCGGTTGCGCACCGCGCCGCATTTCTTCCACTGCAATTTCCCTTACCTGCAACTTGGCAGCATATTGTCACCACGATAGCCTTTACACTATATAGCTCTGAAGCTATATTCGGAGCGTGACATGTGGCAGGTTGTGACCGTCGAACGATTCGACAGCTGGTTTTTATCATTAAACGGGGATGAACAAGAAAGCCTCTTAGTGGGCATTTTTAAACTGCGGGAGTTTGGCCCTTTGCTGGCACGTCCGCATGCCGACACGCTGCATCACCATGGCAAAATACAGCATTTGAAAGAATTGCGTATTCAGCACCGTGGGCGCCCATTTCGGGTTTTCTTCGCCTTCGACCCACAACGGCAGGCCGTCCTGCTATGTGGTGGCGATAAAACCGGCAATAAACGCTTCTATCAGCAAATGTTGCCCATCGCCGTGAGAGAATTTTCATATTATCTGGCAACCCTGAGGTAACGTATATGGCCAAGCCATTATCAAATCTGATCGATAAACTCGACCCAAACGTCGTTGAAGCGGCACGACAAAAAGCGGACAACGAGATTTTTGAACTACGGCTGGCAATGCTGCGAGAAGAACTGGCCGTGTCCCAGGCAGAACTGGCCAAGCGGCTGGGTATCAGCCAGCCTTCGGTTGCCAATTTGGAGAAACGCGGCAGCGAAATCAAACTCTCTTCGCTGAAGCGCTACATTGAAGCAATGGGAGGCACGCTGTCGCTGGACGTCCAACTCCCCAACGGCCAACATCGACGCATGACGCTGTGAAACGGGCGCAGCAGGTTGCGCCCAAAACAATCAGAGCAATTCCAGCGCTATCAACTCTTCAATCGTCTGTCGACGACGGATCAAGCGCGGTTCACCGTTCTCAAACAGCACCTCCGGCAGCAGCGGACGGCTGTTGTAGTTCGATGACATTGAGGCGCCATACGCCCCGGTATCATGGAATACCAGATAATCGCCAACCTGCACTGGCGGCAGTTCGCGGGTTTCAATACCGCCACCGGCCTGCTGGGTAAAGACATCACCCGATTCGCACAGCGGCCCGGCGATCACGGTATCGCGCAATGGCTGGTTGGCAGTATCGCGGCCATCGGCCGGTAACAAAGAAATATGGTGGTAGCTGCCGTACATCGCCGGACGCATCAAATCGTTAAAACCGGCATCCACCAGCACAAAGTGGCGGCTACCCATATCTTTCACCGCGCGCACCTCAGCGACCAGCACCCCGGCTTCCGCCATCAGGAAACGGCCCGGTTCAATCTCCAGGCTTATCGGGTGGCCCAAATGGGCGGCAATACGCTCACGGGCGCGGTTCCACAGGCCAAAATAGTGTTCGGTATCAATCGCCTCTTCACCGTATTGATACGGGATAGACAGGCCGCCGCCGGCTGAGATGGCGCTGATATCCTGACCGAGGTCAATGACCTGCTGCACCATGGCGTCACACACGCGCTCCAGGTGTTGGTAATCAACACCCGAGCCGATATGCATATGCACGCCGATCAGCTTCAGGCCATATTGTTGAATTTTTTTTACTGCCTGCGGCAAATCGGCATACCAAATGCCGTGCTTGCTGTTCTCGCCGCCGGTATTGGTTTTCTGACTGTGACCATGCCCAAAGCCTGGGTTGATACGCAGCCACACGGGATGCTCTGCAGACACCTGACCCAGTTGCTCCAACATGTCGATCGACCCGACATTGACCGGGATTTTCAGCTCACTGACGCGTGCCAGCGTTGCATGGTCCAGCACGTCGGCAGTAAACACGATTTCACTTGGCTCGCCGCCCGGCTGAAACCCTGCTTGCAATGCACGTTCGATCTCACCGAGCGACACTGAATCCACTTTAACGCCCTGCTCACGCATCAGGCGCAAAATATGGATATTCGAACACGCCTTCTGGGCGAAGCGGATCACATCAAAATGACGCAGTTGGCTAATGCGCTCACTGATGATAGCAGCATCATAAGCCCATACAGGGCAACCAAAACGCTGCGGCAAAGCCAGCAGGTTAGCGGCATTAAGAGCCGTCGAAGTGTCGTGCAAAGCGCGTGGCATGGTGATGTCCCCGGTTCGAAAGTGGTCTGGCCGTCGTATTTCACATCGCGGCGCTGTTAACTGCGATTGGAAATCCCTAGGGCTGGTTAATGACCTTAATATTGCCGCACTCTTTCTCGGGTGGAAAATATCTATTTAGCCAGAGTCTATTCATTTATGATATGGCTTTGCTCGTTAAGGACCCTCTCGATGCACGCGATAACCCTGCGCCAGATTGAAATCTTCTATGCGGTGATGACGACCGGCAATCTGACCGAGGCCGCTGCACTGCTGCAAACCTCTCAGCCCACCGTCAGCCGCGAGCTGGCACGCTTTGAGAAACTGATTCAATTGCAATTATTCGAGCGGGTGCGGGGCCGTTTGTCCCCAACGGTTCAAGGCTTGAGGCTGTTGGAGGAGGTTCAACGCTCTTATTATGGCCTGGATCGCATCGTTAACGCCGCCGCGGGCATCCGCCAGTTTCAGCAAGCACAGCTTTCGATCGCTTGCCTGCCGGTGTTCTCGCAGTCGCTGTTACCCGCCGTGTGCAAACCCTTTATTGATCGCTATCCAGAAGTGAGCTTCAGCGTCATCCCGCAGGAGTCACCGTTGCTGGAAGAATGGTTGTCGGCACAGCGCCACGATTTGGGCCTGACGGAAAATACCCTGACACCGGCAGGCACCGAGCGCATGACGCTGATGACGTTGAACGAAGTGTGTGTGCTACCGGCAGGGCACCCACTGCTGGCAAAAACGGTGCTGACACCGCAGGACTTTGCTGATCAACACTTCGTCAGCCTGTCAAACACCGACAGTTACCGCCAACTGCTGGACTCGCTGTTCAGTGAGGAAGGGGTGAACCGCCGTCTGGTGATGGAAACCCACAGCGCCGCATCAGTCTGCGCAATGGTTAAAGCCGGGGTCGGGGTGTCGATCGTCAACCCGTTAACGGCGCTTGACTACGCCCACAGCGGCGTTCACATCCGCCCATTCAGCGTTGACGTCCCCTTCACCGTCAGTTTGATCCGGCCGTTGCATCGTCCGGCCTCGGCACTGGTCACCGCCTTTACCGAGCATTTGCAACAGCAGGCGGAGACGCTCCCCGCCCGCTTGGCCGCGGTAATTACGCGCTAGCCGGGCGCTTGGCACGGCTGAAGGTGATCAGGCACAGAACCAACCCCAGCAATGCGATCCCCGCAGCGGCCAGAGGTACGCTGGTCAATCCCAGTCCTTGCGCGATCACGACTCCACCTACCCAGGCACCAATAGCATTGCCGACATTAAACGCGGCAATGTTCAGCGTGGACACCAGATTGGGGGCTTTCTTACCGTAAGTCACCACGTTGATTTGCAGTGCGGGTACCGCAGCAAATGCCGCCGCCGCCCACAGGAACAGCGTGATTTCTGCCTGCACCATAGCATGGCTGGTCCAGCTAAATAGCGCAGCGAAGCAGGCAATCACCAGGAAAGTGCAGGTCAACGTCAGCGGCAAACGCCAGTCAGCCAGACGGCCGCCAAGGATATTGCCCAGCGTCAGGCCCACGCCCATCAGCAGCAGCGTCCAACTCACGCCGTGCGACGAAACGCCGGTCACTTCAGTCAACAAGGGGGCGATATAAGTAAACAGCGCGAACATCGATGCGGCAAAAGCCACCGTCATCAGTAGCGAAAGCCAGATACCGCCGCCGCGCAGCGCCGCCAACTCTTTTTTCAGATCGGTCGGTGTTTCATCCTTCACCGTTGGCAGCTTGCTGTACAGCGCCATCAAGGATAATACGCCGATCACGGCCACCGCCCAGAACGTCGAGCGCCACCCCAATGCCTGCCCCAATGCGGTGCCGAGTGGCACACCCAACACGTTAGCCAGCGTCAGGCCGGTGAACATCAGCGCGACCGCAGAGGCACGACGGTTAGGTGCCACCAGGTTAGCCGCCACAACGGCACCAATACCGAAAAACGCACCGTGACACAGTGCAGTGATAATGCGCGCCAGCATCAGGAAATCGTAGCTGTAACCCAGGGCGCACATAATGTTGCCAAAGATAAAAATCACCATCAGCAGCAACAAGGTTTTTTTACGCGGCAGCCTGGCGGTCAGCAGCGCCATGATCGGCGCGCCGATAGCCACACCCAGCGCATAGCCGCTGATCAACCAACCGGCGGAAGGAATAGAGACCTGCAGATCCCTGGCAACTTCAGGCAGCAACCCCATAATAACGAACTCGGTCGTGCCGATGGCAAATGCACTTAATGCCAGTGCGAGCAGAGAAACAGGCATGTGTAACGCTCCCAATCAACAAAGCCCCGGCGGCAGTCGCACGAGGCAGATAAAAACACAAAAAATCGCCGGGCAGCCTGACAGGTTGCCCGTGAAGAATCAGAAATGGCGTTCAAAGAGCCAGGGAAGCTGCTTAACCCTATAATTATTAAGTCTTATTCACCCTTCTCACACGACAGGAATAACATGATGGTCAGTATGAGAACCAGTGACCGGGCCGTGACAGGGCACAAAAAGATCCCCTCAGCCGTCTAACCGCTTGAATGCGCTGATGATGAAAAATGTGTACAAATATTACCGTGTTGTTAACGATATCAGCGCAGCGTCGCCCGCCAGTCGGCATCATTGGCAAACCACTCCACCAGAAAATCCAACATGGTGCGCAAAGTGGCCGGCATTTGCCGGCGTGAGGTGTAAATACCGTAAATCCCCATAGATTGGGGCTGGTAATCCGGCATCAGCTCAATCAGCTCGCCACTGGCCAACAACGGCGCTGCCGAATAATAAGGCTGCATGGAAATACCGGCCCCCTGTACGGTCCCCGCCATCAACACCACGGATTCATTGGCACTGAGATTACCGCTCACCGCGACCGCCGATTTCACCCCTTGGTGATCAAAATGCCACAGGCTTTTACCGAAGTAGGAATACGTCAGACAGTTGTGCAATGCCAGATCTTGTGGGTGACGTGGCGTACCCTGCGCCGCCAGATAAGCCGGAGACGCACAGACTACGGATGCACAGGATGACAATGGCCGAGCGATTAAATTGGGATCCAGTTCATTCGTGATACGCAATGCCAAATCAATGCGCTCTTCCACCAAATTCACCGTGCGATTATTCATTTGCAGATCCACCGCAACCTGCGGGTGGCGCTTGAGGTATTGCGCAACCGCCCCCACCAGCACCGTCTGACCCAAGGACTGCGAACAGGTGATGCGCAGCAAGCCACGCAGTTCGTCGCTCTGTTCACTTTCAACCAGATCAATCTCACCTGCCAGCGCCAGCATTTGTCGGCAACGCTCCAATGTGCGCTCTCCGGCGTCAGTCAGACTAAGCTTACGGGTAGTACGGTGCAGTAAACGTGCGCCGGCCCATTGCTCCATCTGGGCGAGATAACGGGTCACCATCGCTCGCGACATTTCCAACGTTTCTGCGGCGGCAATCATGCTGCCACGGTCAACAATGGTGATAAAAACCTCAGCTGCGGTAATGCGATCCATGATTCGTCCGATTTACGCAATGAATAATTGCTTATTATCCGGTTTTTCTATCGCTTTATGCAACCTAACATCTGTACAACATTAATCGCGACTCAAGGATCTCTAACCATGTTTAACAAATCATTATTGACTCTGGCCTTCGCCGGCATCACGACCTTCAGTGCCTACGCCACTGCGGCCAATACCCTGACCATGGAAGTGTACAATCCAGGCGAGAAAAGCGTGTTCCCTGTGTCATCTGAAATCATCAGCGGCAAACACGAAGTGGCCTTGATCGATGCCCAGTTCCAGCGCAACGACGCGGAAGAACTGGTGAAAAAGATCAAAGCGACCGGTAAAAAACTGACCACCGTCTATATCAGCCATTCAGATCCTGATTTCTACTTCGGTCTGGACGTCATTAAGGCCGCTTTCCCACAGGCAAAAATCATCGCGTCACCCGGCACGATCAAAGAAATCAACGCAACCAAAGACGGCAAAGTCGCGTACTGGGGCCCGATCCTGAAAGATAACGCACCAAAAGCGGTCGTTGTACCTCAGGCGTTGCAGGGTGACAGTTTCACCGTTGACGGCCAGAAAGTGGAAGTGAAAGGCCTGACGGGCCCAACACCAGAGCGCACCTATGTGTGGATCCCCGCGCTGAAGGCTGTCGTGGGCGGTGTTCCCGTTGCCGGTGACAATATCCACCCGTGGGTCGCCGATAACCAAACGGTTGAATCACGTGCACACTGGCAACAAACGCTGGAAGGCATCAAAGCATTGAAGCCAAACGTCGTTGTTCCTGGTCACTTCCTGCCGGGTGCCGATCAGACGCTTAAGTCCGTCACCTTTACCCAGAATTACCTGACCACGCTGGAAGCTGAGCTGCCGAAGACCAAAAACTCTGCAGAACTGATTGCGGCGATGAAAAAGCATTACCCGAACCTGAAAGACGAATCGAGTCTGGAACTGAGCGCCAAGGTGCTGAAAGGCGAAATGAAGTGGCCTCAATAAGCGTGCAACAAAAAGCAGGCTAAGGCGTTATTGATTGCACAGATAGGTACCTGACCTCTTCCAGGTGGCAATGCTGCCGCCTGGAAGACAAGAGGTATAACGAGGAATAAAGATGACCGGCACGACTCTGCATTACATTTTCGATCCGCTGTGTGGCTGGTGCTATGGCGCTGCCCCACTGGTAAAAGCGGCCAAAACTATTCCAGGGCTGACCATCGCCCTGCACGCTGGCGGCATGATGACCGGCAACAATCGCCGTCAGATCACGGACGAATGGCGCAACTATGTCATTCCGCACGATAAACGTATTGCGGAGTTAACCGGGCAACCTTTCGGTGAGGCCTATTTCAACGGGCTACTGCGTGACACCACCGCAGTCATGGACTCTGAGCCGCCAATTACTGCAATACTGGCGGCCCAAGCGCTGGCAGGGCGTGGGCTGGATATGCTGCATCGCATTCAAGAGGCGCATTATAAGGAAGGCCGACGTATCGCCGACACGCCGGTGTTGGAAGCCTTGGCGAAGGAGTTAGGCTTAGCCTCTGCGCCGTTCATCGCCGAAATGCGTTTTAACGCCGGTGCGCCGACCGCCCAGCACATTGCGCAAAGCCGGGCGCTTTTGGCCAAAATTCACGGTCAAGGGTTCCCGACCTTTGCGTTGGAAGACAGCGAAGGTCGTTTGCGCCAACTCCCTGTGGGTAACTATCTGGGCAATGTCGAGGCCTGGAAAGAGTTGCTCAGTGGTGCCACCACCTGGGCTTAAAGCGGCCACAGCACCGGGTGTTCATGCGATTGAATGCCCGGGGCTCACTATTCAACCCGCACAAAGCGCCCTTCAGCCCGCACGTTAAAGCCAAAACCGCAGTCGCCATGGGTGCGCATGTCCAGCGAATCAGCCCTGAACTGCATGGACACATCACAGGTCGTTGCGTCCTCCGGTTCCCGTTGATGGTACACCGCTTTGCCATGTTCAATCGGCAGCACTTCGGCGAACTCCCCCATATTCGGTCCGTAATACAGGCCCATCTGCGGCATGTAATAGCCGGAATAGCTTATCAGCCAGTGCCCATCCTGCGGTTTGATGTCCACTTCGCTCCATACGCCACGTCCGGCATATTGCCAGTAGACACCGCCGGGCCCGTCCAACGGTGGCTGCTTCGCTAACCGCTGCTGCAACAGCGTTAGATTATGCCGAGATTTACTGTCTTGCGGCGCCAGCTCTAAATAAGCCCGAGCCTTGAGCAATTCACCTGCATGCATCAGGGCCAACGCCACGTTATTGTAGGCCGTGGCTGTCGCCTGTTCGTCCAGACCACAAAACTCGCTCCAGGCAGCCTGATCGCGGAAAATATCGGCGGCATGCGAATAGTCGCCGCGCTTATAGGCACTGTTCCCCAGTTCAGCGTAGCTCGCCACTTTGTGACAATCGGCATTAATATCCGGCTCATCAATCTGTGCCATAGCCTGATCGCTAACGAGCACGCCATAGGCCAACAGCAAGGGGACCAACGCCTTCATCACTTATCCTTTCCGCAATAAAAAAACCCAATTTCGGCGCCAGTATAACCGCCATCGGGCATGGCATCACCCCTGACGATTCAGTCGCAATATTTCAAACGGTTAGCTGCGTTAAAACTGCTTACAGTCCAGGTTTGTTTGTTACTTGCCCCCGGCCCATGCTGAAGAAAATGCATAATTTATGGGATCCCATGAACACAACCCCTACCTCCAAACATGCCGTCTGGCAATTGATAAAGCCATTCTGGGTTTCGGAAGAAAAATGGCGGGCCTGGTCGATGCTGATCGCCATCATCGTCCTGTCGCTCGGGTTGGTGTATATCAGCGTATTGATCAACCAATGGAACCAAGTGTTCTATGACGCGCTGCAAAACAAAAACTACCCGGTATTCAAGGCACAGCTGTGGCGCTTTACCTATTTGGCACTCATTTTCATCGTGCTGGCGGTGTATAAAATTTATCTGACACAAGGCCTGCAAATGCGTTGGCGGCGCTGGATGACAGAGAAATTCATGGGCAAATGGCTGGCACATCAGGCCTATTACCACACCGAGCAACAGCAGATCGTTGATAACCCGGACCAGCGTATCGCCGAAGATCTCAACGTCCTGACACAGTACACACTCTCTTTGTCGCTCGGGCTGCTCTCCAGTCTGGTGACACTGTTTTCTTTTATTACCATTCTTTGGCACGTCAGTGGGCCAATGACCTTTATCATTCACCAGCATGCCATCACCCTGCCTGGTTACATGGTGTGGTTCGCCCTCTTGTATGCGGTGCTGGGTTCGCTCTTGATCTGGTGGGTCGGCAAGCCATTGGTCCAGCTCGGCTTTAATCAGGAGCGCTATGAGGCAAACTTTCGTTTCGGCCTGATCCGCATCCGTGAAAACAACGACGCGATTGCCCTGTATCAGGGTGAACCGCGCGAAGCACAACAGTTGGGCGACCGCTTTGATACCATCCGCGCCAACTGGTGGTCAATTATGCACATCACCCGACGGCTCAACATTGCCACTAACTTTTACAGCCAATTCGCCATTGTTTTCCCAATGCTGGTGGCTGCGCCGCGTTACTTCTCTGGCGCCATCGAGATGGGGGGACTCATGCAGATCTCTTCCGCCTTTGGTCAGGTCCAGGGCGCATTATCATGGTTTATCGACGCTTTCAGCGATTTGGCAACCTGGAAAGCCTGTGTAAACCGTCTGGCCGGTTTTAACGCCGCCGTGGATCAGGTACACCATCAGCAACGCGGCATTCAATTGCAGCAGGAAAACGGCCAACCGGTGATCCTCGATCGTCTCAGCCTGCAGTTACCAGACGGCCAGCCTTTGCTGGATCCCACGTCGATGACCCTGAAACGCGGCGAACGCGTGCTGATTGTCGGCCCATCGGGCTGCGGTAAATCCACGCTGCTACGCGCTATCGCCGGTATCTGGCCATATGGCTCTGGTGCGATTGGGCGCGACGCCGCCAGCAGTACCCTATTTTTGCCACAGCGCAGTTATATTCCGATCGGTACACTGCGGGAAGCGCTGAGCTATCCGCATCTTGCAGCCGAATACCCTGATGAGCAGTTGTTGAAGGTGTTGGAAAATTGCCGGCTGAAGCATCTGCAGCGCTGGCTGGATACCAGTGCCAACTGGAGTCAGCGCCTGTCGCCGGGTGAGCAACAACGGCTGGCATTCGCCCGCGCCATTCTGACCCGCCCAGACATTTTGTTCCTCGACGAAGCCACCAGTGCGCTGGACGACGAGACAGAACAACTGATGTACTGTTTACTGGTGGATGAGTTACCGCAGGTGACCTTAGTCAGCGTGGCGCACCGCAACAGCGTAGCGAAATACCATCAAAGCTGCTGGCGTTTTAACCGTGTGGAAGAAAACCAACCGGCCCGCATGTCACTGAGCCCACTGCCTGTCGCGGGCTAACCGACCGACTGGGCGCCCCCTACCACGGCGGCGCCCGGTTCCTCTCAAATACCGTCGGTTTGCACGTCCTCGCATTTTACCCGGCGTCTTTCATGCCATAGGCTGGTGAGGCCACGCTTGCCGCATGCCAGTGCCACTTCACGAAACTCGTCCAGACTCAATCCTTCCCGCTCCAGCATCATTTCTGCCGCCAACTGCATATTCACCCCCGTCAGCACCTCACAATCGCCATGCAAGTCCGCCAGTTCACTGGCGCAGCGAAACGGTGAACCACCGAGCATGTCAGTCAGGAACACCACACCGTCCGGTTGCGTCACCTCAGCCAACGCAGCACCCAGCGCCACATTTAACTGGGCGGTGCTCATCTGTTCGGGAAAATTGACCGCGACGCAGTTCTCTTGCGGCCCCACGACCTGCTCAACCGCCTGCAACAGCCCACTGGCGAAGCCACCATGGCCGGTAATCACAATGCCTGGCATAGCCCTTTCCTCACAATAAACCGATAAATTTGCCCACGACCCCAATCACCACTGTCACGCCAATCAATTTGACGGGTGAAAAACCCCGCTTCATCAGGAAGAAAATCAGCAGCGTAAAACACAGGGGCAACAGGTTGGGCATAAGCTTGTCCAGCACGTCGGTCTGTAACGCCACACTGGCCTTGCCGGCATGCATCACCAGCGGGGTAGAAAGGTGAACGTATGAGGCCACCAATGCACCGATTACCGTCATGCCGACAATCGATGCGGCGTGGGATATTCGTCGGGTGTGCGTTTTCAGCAGCGCCAACGCACTGGTGCCGGCCTGGTAACCGTAGTGCGCCAGCCCGAAACGCAAACCGAAGTGGAAAACGTTAAACAGCAAGAGGAAGACGATCGGCCCGAACAGGCTGCCTTCCAGCGCCAGCGAGGCCCCAATCCCGGCACAAATCGGCAGCAGCGTCAGCCAAAACAACGCGTCGCCAATACCGCCCAATGGGCCCATCAGCGCCACTTTTACTGCGCGAATGGTGGAAATCTTCTCCTTGTTTTGCTCCATTGCCAACACCAGTCCGGAAAGGAAGGTGACGTCAAACGGGTGCACATTGATAAACTCCATGTGCATTTTCATCGAGTTGGCCAGGTCCTGTGGATTGCGGTGGATCTTGCGCAAACCCGGGATCAGTTGGTACAGCCAGCCACCGGCCTGCATTCGTTCATAGTTAAACGACGCCTGCAACAGCAACGAGCGCCAGGCCATGCGGTTGATATCTCCACGGGTCAACGCCTCAGCGGGTTGACTATCGACGTAGTCGTCCTGCTCGACCTGGCTGGTGGCCAGCGCCTGTGCTAAACGCTGTTCCGCTTTTTGTGCCAGCAGGTCGTCGGAATCATTAAATGCCATCTTCAGCATCCTCCTGTTGTACAGGCTGTTTGAGCGAATCCGCACCGGCCCGTTGACTGTTAAAGAAATCGATCAGTGCGATCGCCAGCGCACCCAGCGCCACGGCCAGAATGGGCAATTTCAGGAAGGTGACGGAAATGAAACCGAGGATGAAATAGGCCACGTAGGTTTTTTTCATCATCACTTTCATCAGCAATGAGAAACCAATCGCCGGCATCATACCGCACGCTACCGCCAGGCCATCCAGGAGCCAAACCGGTGCTTTTTGCACCATGGCGCTGGCCGCATCGGCACCGAAATAAATCGGCAGAAACGCCACCACAAAATAGAACGCAAACAGGATGGTAATACCGAGATAATTCACCCGTTCAATGCCGCGCCAGTTCAGTTCTTTCACCATGCGGTCGCAACGGTGCATCATCGGCGAAAACAACGTAAACAGCAGCGTAATGCAGCCCTGTACTGCAATCGAAAACGGCACTGCAACGCCGATCGCGACCTTGGGGTCAGCCTTGGTCAGAATGGCGAATGCCGTGCCAA
This sequence comes from Serratia sp. CoH_122_TC_1, assembly GCF_058191755.1. Lineage (NCBI taxonomy): Bacteria > Pseudomonadati > Pseudomonadota > Gammaproteobacteria > Enterobacterales > Yersiniaceae > Serratia > Serratia sp. CoH_122_TC_1. Next base: position 99,363 of record NZ_JBXWLA010000010.1, on the reverse strand, counting down.
TCACCCCGCCAATCACCACATTCGGGGGCTGAGCTCCCGCCAGCGGCACCATGCCCATCCACACCAGTTCCAATGTGCCCCCGACCAACAGGCCGGTGTAAACGTCCCCCAGAATCAGACCAACCAGCGGCCCCAGCACGACCGGACGATGGAAGTGAGTCAGACCGTCAAACAGATCGACCCCTGCCAATCCTGCCAATAGTGCAATCAATAACGCATCAGTCAACATGATTACCCCCGACCTCAAAACAACAGTTTGCCGATCGCCTCACCCGCTTCATCCGGCACCCGGCGTACCTCACACTCGACACCCAGCGCTGCCAACTCACGAAAAGCGGCAACGTCATCGTCATCCAGTGAGACCGTTTTATGCACCTGTCGCTTCCCCTCGGCGAAATGCATATTGCCGACGTTCACGAAACGGATCGGCACCCCGCCCTGCACCAGCTGCAACACATCCTGCGGCGTTTTACACACCAAAAAGATCTTCTGCCGATCTGCCGCCTTGTGGATCACGTCGATGGTTTTCTGCAGCGTGAAATAGCGCGTCTGTACCCCTTCCGCCACCACCATGTCCATCAGGTTCTGTTGCACCGGATCGGCGGCGGCCTCGTCGTTGGCGACCACCACCAGGTTAGCCCCCAAAGTATTGGTCCAGGTCACACCGACTTGGCCATGCACCAGGCGGTTATCGATACGTGTCATCAGGATATTTGGCATCTCAATGCACCTCCGGGTAACAGGCGGCATGGTAATCATCGAGCACCTGCGTCACCTTGTGCATCACCCAATCCTGCGGATCCTGGCTCAATTCACCCGCATTCATTGCACGGGCCTGATCGGGCAGATATTGACTCAACAGCGCCAACGGGACCGGATGACGGCGCAAATTGTCGACCAGGTGTTCCACTGCCTGCTGAACCTGCGGCTGCGGCCAGTAGTAACGCACCCGATCGCTCAGGCTGTAGTGGCGATCGAGATACTGTTGATGCGGGTTGCCGTGATAATAACGACTCCACTGCTGCGGCTGTTCGCGCATTACCTGTTCCAGCGTGGCGCAAAGCTGCGCCGACTGATGCTCGCCCAGCCATTCGCGTTCGATATGGTCAAGGGCGAACAACGCCTCGCGCAGTGCAAAGGTCAACGCCGGGCCGACTTTCAGGATAGCGAAGTGATCGCCCACCAATTGCCGGTAAGCCTGGGGCGGTTGGTAATCCGTTGAGTGTGCCTCGTAGACCATGCCCGGCTGCTTTTCGATAAAGTGGCTCAGCGCTTGGGCTCGTTGCGGCTGGTAGTGTTCTACGCTGTGATGATCAAACTCGACACCCGGCTGCACCACCAGCGCAATGGTTCGCGTCCAGGCATCGACCAATTCAGCGCGTTGCCACGCCAGCCGGTGTACGTCCAGCGTTTGCTGTACGGCCTGCGGCGTAGTGACCTGCATGCCTTCCAGCGCTTCCTGAGCGCCACCGGGTACCGGCACTTCTGTACCGATGACATAGACCGGCGCCTCACCGCCGCTTTCCTGCCAGGCGCGTTCCGCGACGGCACACAATCGTGCAGCGCGGATGGCCACCGTTTCATCATTCAGAGGGAAGGGATCGCCAGCGCAAGACATGGAGCAATCAAGGTGGATTTTACGAAAGCCGGCACGGACATAATCGTCGATGAGCCTTTCTGCCAGCATCATCGCTTCTTCAGCCGGGCGATCCTGCCAGGCATTCGGGCCGAGATGATCGCCCCCTAACCAGAGACGATCCCGTGCCAGCCCCACGTCATCGGCCAGCAGCCACAGGGCATCGCGGAATTGTGCCGCGGTTTGGCCGGTGTAACCGCCAAACTGATTGACCTGATTCGATGTGGCTTCCACCAGCACGGGTGTACCACGCTCTTTGGCCTGCCGCAGGGCTGCTTTCAGCACCCAGGGGTGAGCGGAACAAACGGAAAATATCCCAACCGGTTTTCCGGCCTTGTGCTGCTCAATAAGCTGTAACAACTGCTGCATGAATCCCCCACGCAGGCGCCGTACTACCGATCGGCGATGACAACCTCCACGCCCAACTCGGTTAACGCCCGCTCGTAATCGTCCGGAAGAAGGCTGTCGGTAATCAGCCGATGAATTTGTCCAGCTTCACGAATCATGCAAAAGCTCTTGCGACCAAACTTGCTGGCATCCGCCACGGCGATGATCTCGCGCGCCACCTCACACATCACACGGTTGAGGTGTGCCTCACCGGGGTGAGGCGTGGTGATACCGGCAGCCAGATCGAAGCCGTCGACCCCCAAAAACAGTTTGTCGAAACGGTACTGGCGCAATTGCTGTTCGGCAGCCGGACCATAGAGCGAGTAGGAGTTGCGGCGCACGCTGCCCCCCAGCACCATCACTTCCACCCCATCGTTGCCTGAAAGCTCATAAGCAATGTTCAGCGCATTGGTCATCACCACCAAATCGCGTCGCCCTTTCAGGAACGGCACGATTTGAGTGGTGGTGGAACCGGAATCGAGAATCAACGCGTCACCATCACGCACATAGCTTGCCGCTACGCTCGCGATCTGCGACTTCACGTCGCGGTTTAACCGCCCCTTGTCATGTAACGGGCGATCGAAGGCAAATTGTTGATTGAGCATGGCGCCGCCGTAAGCCCGCAACGCACACCCTTTTCGTTCCAGAAAGCGCAGATCGTTGCGGATCGTTACCGTGGATACTGCAAATTGCTTGCTGAGCTGCTCCACGCGCACGCTACCGTGCTCGCATAACAGATCGATAATGTGTTCACGTCGTTTTGCGGTATTCACTGGCATGAGCTGCGGTCCTCAGTTTTCCGGCCGGGCCGGGGAGAAGATGGCTTTCGCTCTACTGCGCTGGCATTACAGCAAAGCGAAAGCAATGAAATTGTGATCGGGGTTACAGCGCTGTTTTAGCAGAAAAACTGGCTAAAAACCTTTCGAATCGAAATGAAGTGAAAATTTTATAAGCACAGAAAAAAGCAAAGTGAAATATCAGAGCGGGCGTAGCTGCCGGGGTGAGGAGCCGGATGATAGGCAGAAAACGAAAGCGGCGGTGTAACCGCCTGGCAGGCTGACTTTTAATTCATCAGGTGATCGGGATCACATATTGGCAATTATGCTTCCCCAGCATGGCATCGCAAATGCCCGAATTGCGTCGCCGGCGTTCAAGTGACCTCTTGTCAGGCCGGGGGATCTTCCCCTACACTGCGCGCAGATATCGGCCAAGGGTCGGTACGTAAGCGTTAACGTCAATCAACGCATCATGCTGTGCAGCATTGATTGACTGCATGCCCTGGTGCGAGGAACTCATGCCCCATTCTGCCTTACCCCAAACGTCTGCCGCCATAAAACGCCGTCGGTTACGCCATCCATTATTGCTGATCAGCGGCATTATGTTAGTCGCGGCCAACCTGCGCGCCGCGCTGACCAGCGTAGGCCCATTGCTTGAACAAATCCAACAGCAGTTATCACTGTCCGCTACCGCTGCCGGCCTGCTTAACTCACTGCCACTGCTGCTGTTTGCCGTGCTATCGCCAGTGACTCCCGGCCTGGCCAAGCGTATGGGCATTGAACGCACTCTGGGTATGGCACTATTACTGTTGGTTATCGGCATTGTGCTGCGCTCCCTGCCGCAACACGGCATGCTGTGGCTGGGCAGCGTTTTAATTGGCGCCGCCATCGCATTTGCCAACGTGGTGTTGCCGACACTGGTCAAACGCGACTTTCCGCAGCGTGCCGCGGCGATGATTGCAGGCTATGCCGCCGTAATGTCGCTGGTCGCGGCGACTGCCTCCGGCTTGGCCGTACCGCTGGCAGCGATGAACGATCTAGGCTGGCGTTTTTCTCTGCTGTGTTGGAGCCTTCCGGCCCTATTGGCATTGATTATCTGGCTGCCGCAGCTGCGACGCCCCGCCACTGCCGTGAGCAGTACCGCACCCGGTGTTCAACCTATTCCCTCTCGCTCTCCCTGGGGCAGTGCACTCGGTTGGCAGGTCGCGCTGTTTATGGGCTTACAGTCCATCACCTTTTACACCATTATCGGCTGGTTCAGTGCCTTTGCCGCCAGCCACGGCACCTCGCCACAGCAAGCGGGTTTTGAGCTGTTTATTTATCAACTGGTGGCGATCGCCGCTAACTTCGTCATGGTATTTATTCTGCCGCGCGCGCGGGATCAGCGAACTATCGCACTGTGCAGTTCACTGCTAATTTTTACTGGGGTAGCCGGCCTGTTACTGAGGCCTGAAAATTCGCTGGTGTGGCTGATTTTTGCCGGGTTGGGGGCGGGAAGTTCTTTGGTGCTGGCATTGTCCTTCTTTGGCCTACGCAGTAGTCATCATCACCAGGCAACACAATTGTCGGGAATGGCGCAATCGGTAGGCTATCTTTTGGCGGCATTGGGGCCCACGCTATTCGGTTTGCTACACGATCTAACGCAAGGCTGGCAGTTGCCACTGGCCATTTTGCTGGGTTTGACGCTGCTGCAGGTGCTGTTCGGCATGTTGGCCGGGCGCAACCGGGTTATTCATTAACACCGGGCCGCGTGGGTTGCTCCGATGTAGGCTCTACAGCGTCGTCTTGCCATAGGTCGTTGATAAACTCACGTTGCTCACGAGTCAACTGCCAGGAAGGGGGGATCTTGGCCGGGCTATCATCCCGGGCGCCCCCCGTCTTCTTTACGCGTTTTTTGTCCATCGACACATTTCCTAAATAAACAGCCAATAAATCACGGCGGCGACGGCCAGCCAAAACATCCCGCAGCCGATAAATACGCATAGCCAAGCTTTACGTTTGATATTTGCATCATCCTTGCTTATCACAGCCACTCCGTATAATATATTAAATCAATTAAAACGTGATTATTGATCTATTTAAACGATCAATAAAGTGATCAATAAAGTGTTTTGTTGCCCTAGTAATTTCACAAACATCTGCTACCTATGCACTTGAGGCGAGGTAGGGATAGAGAAAGGGTCTGGATAATGCGTCATGGGCGGCGAATGTGTGTTGCATTAGTGAACGATGGCGCAGTGTGACACAACACAACAGATCAAAATTAAACCACCGGTAAATAAAGCAATACTCAATTAATTGACTTTATGTAAGGGGAATTTGCGGCAGGTTAAACTGGGGCTGGCTGGAGAAGTGACGTTATATGCTGTGTTCATCGGATAGCGCCATACGCTGACCAACGGCGATTCGGACCGCCAATGCGGCCCGAACGATAAGCCTCAGTCAATCTGCGAAATCGAGTCCCGGCTGGCGCGCTCACGATCGTTGCCGGTCAGCTCGCTTAAATGCCCATCACGCATTTGCAGCAACCTATCGGCATGTTCAAAGTAATGGTCATCATGGCTGATGGCAAAAACCGTTTTTCCCAGTGCGCGTAACTGCGGAAGCAACTCACGGTAGAAGATACGGCGGAATTGCGGATCCTGATCCGCCGCCCATTCATCCAACAGCAGCACATCGCGCTTTTCCGCCACGGCCAGCAGTAACGCCAGACGTTTACGCTGGCCTTGTGATAGTTGCGGATTTGTCACCCGCAGACCATCGAATTGCAGCTTGTCTTTCATGTTCAATCGATTAAGCCAACGTTCTACCAATTCGGCATCCGGTTGCTCCCCCTCTGGCCCCTGCAGGTGGTGGAACGGGTGGAAATCGGTAAAAATAGCGGAGAACAAACGGCGATAATCATGCATATCTGCCGGGGTCTGTGGCACACCGTCCAGCATAATTTTCCCGCTGACCGGTTGATATAAGCCGGTTAACAGCATTGCCAGCGTCGATTTTCCACTGCCATTGCCGCCAATCAGGAATACCAGCTCACCGCGGCGCAGCGTCAGGTTGATAGGCCCGACGGCGAACCCGGCTTTTTGCTCCGTCGCGCCATAGTGGAACATCACATCGCACAGTTCCAGGGTCTGCCAGGCTTTGGGGCTCACCGCAGGAAATGCGGGTTGGTAATCTGCAAGCTGTAACGCTTTGACTTTACCGAAAGCCACCTCTGCGCCAATCAGCGTCGGGAATGCCCCCACCGCCTGCAACAACGGCGTACGCAGGAACAACAACGTCAGTGAATAGGTCGCCGCCACCGCAGTATCCGCCCAGCCCAGGCTATTTGCCATATAGAACACCAGGCCAATCGCGCCCAGCATCATGATATTCGACCAATTTACCGCGCTGAGATGGTAAGTATCCGCGCGGATAATATGGTGTCGATAATCTTCGGCATCGGGCTGGTAGGCTTGCTGGTACAACGCTTTTGCACGATCGCGGTTCAGCGTCAGCTCTTTACGGCCATCAATTGCAGATTGGTAATGTTCATAAAGGCGTTCTTCCGCTTCACGCACGTTGGTCAGGTGGCGATACACGCGAGACACTAAACAGCCGCTACCCAATACCGTTACAGCAACCCATATCGCGGTGACCACCAACATCTTCGGTGACAACCACCCCAGATAGGCCGCCGATCCCAACGTCAAGACTACCCCTTGCACCAGCTCCGGCAAGCGCACAAAAGCAATCGTGATATTACGAATATCACTGGACAGGCTTGCCAGTAGCGAAGCGCTGCCCAGCTGTTCTATCCGCTCAATATGCGTATCCAGGATGCGCTTGACCAGTTGGCCACGCAGTCGGAACACGAAATGATGGCCGAGCGTGGTCAGCGCTAGCTGTGAGCCCAGCGTTACCGCCATCAGCAATGCCAATAAACCGAGGAATTCGGGTAATACGGCCAGAGGGTTGCCCGCTACCGTCATCAGCCGCAAATTTATAAAGGCGATGATACCTATGCCCAACGCCGCGCTGGCCATGGTTAACGCCATTACCGCCAAAAACGGCCAGCGATACTGGTGGTACACCACCCGTAGCAACTCCATGAAGAACCCTTACCCTAAATCTTGAGATGGCAGGCATTGTAAGCGGCACAAAAGTGATATCAATAACAATTCTCATATTGTCTCTAGTGATGGCACTCTGGCCGCAAAAATGCCCATCTCCGCGGAGGATGAGTTTCAGGCGCAGAGATAACGCGTCGATCGAGGCGCACAAACTTGCCAACAAAGATGCCGCTTCAAGTATGACGGGTATACACTGAGCGTTGCTCTGGGATGAGGAAAACACCAACTGATGCTGCCCACACATGAATATGCCAACGACCTGATCCTGTTTGCTCTGATAGTTGACTGCGGTTCTTTCAGCAAAGCCGCTGAAACGGCCGGCATCACCAGCTCGGTGGTCAGTAAACGTATCGGCCGACTGGAAAAATCCCTTGGCGCACGCCTGCTATACCGCACCACCCGCAGCCTGACGCTGACGGAAAACGGCCAAAGCCTATACCATCAGGCCAAAGAGATTGGCGCTCAAATTCAGCAAGCCCTGAACATTGTCAGTGAAAAAAGCGACGAGTTGACCGGCGTGATCCGCATGTCGGTCCCGACGATTTCAGGGGAATTGCTGCTGAGTGAGAGCGTGGCAGAATTCTGCGCCCGCCATCCCAATCTGAAGGTTGAGATGCGGCTCGAGAATCGCTTCGTTGATCTGGTTAATGAAGGCATTGATTTGGCTATCCGTACCGGCACCCTGCCAGATTCAAGCCTGATTGCTCGCCCTATTCTGGATTCACGCTGGGTGATCGTCTGCTCACCAGGCTATTTGCAGCAGCATCCTGAGCCTCACTCGGCCGATGACCTACTCCAGCATAATTGCCTGACCTACACGTATCAGGAAAGCGGGACCGACAACTGGTTGATGAAACAGCCAGGCAGCAGCAAAATTTATGAGTTACAGGTTAATGGCAACCTGTCCGCCAATAATGCCAGAGCAATCCGCAAGGCCGTGATCGGTGGTTATGGTATTGCCATGGTGCCGCGCTGTATGGTGTATGAGGATTTACAGGATGGAAAACTGGTGGAAATTTTGTCTGGTCACTGCGGCAAAGTATTAGGCATTTACGCTGTCTATCCTTATACCCGTAATTTACCGCTAAAAACCCGACTTCTGATTGAACATATCATCGCGTCTTACCAAAGCATCAGCCACTATTTTTGAACCAGATCACATAATTATTCCAAGCGGGCCGATAGCGCCCGCCAGGGATTACGCCACTTTTGAATATAATCTATTGATGATTATTGTGTAATTAATGTGAGCCAGCACATTCATCATATAAAAAACAAACCTATCGCATTGATTTTCAATCAAATAAAAAAATCCTCACTACGCACACCGCCAACAATAACGTGATGACGCTGCCCTTCTTTTCAATACCGGATAATTGCTGAATGGAACATCACCCAAGGTTGTGATTAGAATGAAAATGTTGCGGTAATTAACCTTTCGGCTACATACAGCCACAAATAACAATAATAACCCTGAGGCTTTTATGTCCCTGCTTTTCAGTATTGCGCCCATCGTCCTGCTGATCTGGATGATGACCAAAAAGAACGGTGTTCCCTCCTATTTTGCGCTACCGCTGACAGCGGCTGCCGTGTATGCCGTACAACTGTTTTGGTTCGATAGCCTGCCGCTGCTGTTGCATGCCAATATCATTACCGCATTGGTTTCGGTTTTCACGCCAATTACCATCATTGCCGGCGCTATTTTGCTCAATAAGCTGATGCAGATCAGCGGGGCAGAAAACGTGGTGCGGAACTGGCTGGAAAATATCAGCCCTAACCCGGTCGCACAGTTGATGATCATCGGCTGGGCATTTGCCTTTATGATTGAGGGGGCCAGCGGTTTTGGTACCCCCGCCGCCATTGCAGCCCCGATCCTCGTCGGGTTAGGCTTTAACCCATTGCGCGTAGCCCTGCTAACGCTGGTCATGAACTCTGTCCCCGTGTCGTTCGGTGCCGTCGGCACACCCACCTGGTTCGGTTTCGCCAATTTGGGGCTTCCCGATGCCGACCTGTTGGACATTGGCCGCCAAACCGCATTAATCCACTTTGTCGCTGGGTTTGTTATCCCGTTGCTGGCACTGCGTTTTATCGTGTCCTGGCATGAGATTCGCCGCAACCTGCCCTTTATTTTGCTCAGCGTCTTGAGTTGCACTGTGCCTTACTTGCTGTTGGCACAGGTTAACTATGAATTTCCTGCACTGGTTGGCGGCGCGATTGGCTTGATGCTGTCAGTGCTATTGGCACGCGCCGGGGTTGGCCTGACACGCAGCGAAAGCAAAACATCCTCTCAACCTGTGCCATTCGTGCAGGTCATCAAAGCAATGACCCCAACGCTGCTGCTGATTGCTATTTTGATAGTCACGCGTATTCATCAGTTGGGAATTAAGGCACTGCTCAACAGCAATGCACCTTTATGGAATGGCAAACTCGGCGGCTTGGGCGAGCTGCGCATCAGTGATGCCCTGATCATTGAATTACAACAGGTATTAGGTACGTCTGCTGCCGCAAGCTACAAAACGCTGTATGTGCCTGCATTGATTCCTTTTTTACTGGTGGTTTTGCTGTGCATTCCCCTGTTTAAGCTAAACGGCAAACAGGTAAAACAGATGTTTACAGAAACCGGGGGGCGCATAGCCAAGCCCTTTATCGCCCTGTTTGGCGCTTTGGTAATGGTCAATCTGATGATGCAGGGTGGCGACAAGGCGCCTGTGATCCTCATTGGCAAAGCACTGGCCTCGCTCACGGGGGAAAGCTGGCTGCTGTTCTCTTCGTTCCTCGGTGCCTTGGGTTCGTTCTTTTCAGGTTCCAATACCGTGTCCAATCTAACATTTGGCGGTATTCAGCATTCCATCGCCATGAGCAGTGGGCTAAACGTCAATCTGACGCTGGCTCTGCAATCCGTTGGCGGTGCCATGGGCAACATGGTGTGCCTGAACAATATTATCGCCGTCTGCTCAATCCTTGGGATCAGCAATGCTGAAGGAAAAATTATTAGAAAGACCGTGTTGCCCTTGCTGGTGTACGGGGGGATCGCCGCCGTTATGGCGCAGATCCTGACTTTATGAATGTAAAAGCACGTTATCGAAATAAGGTAAAAATATGATCATCTCCGCATCAACCGATTACCGGGCCGCAGCACAGGCTAAGCTTCCGCCTTTTCTGTTCCATTACATTGACGGCGGAGCCTACGCGGAGCATACGCTACGACGCAATACCGAAGATCTTGCAGGTATTGCCCTGCGCCAGCGCATACTGAGAAATATGTCAGACCTCAGTCTGGAAACCAGCCTGTTTGGTGAAAAACTGGCAATGCCGGTGATCCTCGGCCCCGTCGGGCTGACGGGAATGTACGCCCGCCGCGGTGAAGTGCAGGCAGCCAAAGCCGCGGCGCAGAAAGGCATTCCCTTCACCCTGTCTACGGTTTCAGTCTGCCCCATTGAAGAAGTGGCACCGGCAATCGATCGACCGATGTGGTTCCAGCTGTATGTATTGAAAGATCGGGGTTTTATGCGCAATGCGCTGGAGCGCGCTAAAGCTGCAGGGGTAAAAACCCTGGTATTTACTGTCGATATGCCCGTGCCTGGCGCGCGTTATCGTGATGCACACTCAGGGATGAGTGGTCCCAATGCTGCCGTGCGACGCATACTGCAGGCCGTGACGCATCCACAATGGGCCTGGGATGTCGGGCTGTGCGGCAAGCCGCATGATTTGGGCAACGTCTCGGCATATCGCGGCAAACCGACCAACCTCGAAGATTATATCGGCTGGTTAGGCGCCAATTTCGATCCCTCTATCTCGTGGAAGGATTTGGATTGGATCCGTGAGTTCTGGCAAGGCCCAATGATCATCAAGGGTATTCTGGATCCCGAAGATGCCAAGGATGCAGTGCGATTCGGTGCCGATGGCATTGTGGTCTCCAACCACGGTGGCCGACAGCTCGACGGCGTGTTATCGACGGCCCACGCATTGCCAGCTATTGCCGACGCGGTGAAAGGCGATATTACACTCCTCGCCGACTCTGGTATTCGCAATGGGCTGGACGTGGTACGCATGATTGCACTGGGCGCAGACGGTGTATTGCTGGGGCGTGCCTTTGCCTATGCCCTCGCGGCAGCCGGGCAGGCGGGTGTCGCCAACCTGCTCGAACTGATCGATAAAGAAATGCGCGTCGCCATGACGTTGATCGGTGCGAAAACCATCGCGGACATTAACGCCGACTCTCTGGTGAGTAACCGCTGATTACAGCGGTTGTACCCCGTCGGGGTAGCTGTTGTAACTCATCTTGTGAATGAAAGCGCCGGCGGGGGACACTAACACCTTGCCGGCGGCATCCAGACCCAGAAATATCCCTGTGCAGCGGCCAAGGGTAAAGTCGAAAAAGAACACCGAGCAAACCGGGATAATCTTTTCTCGGAAGGTGAACAAATACTGCTCTTCCGCAAATTTATAGTATGTGGCGTAATCCATATCACCGTGACCAAACTGCTCACCGCGCAGATTCTGCCAGGCATAGCGCTCAGTATTCACGTAGAAATGTTCGTAATAATGGTTGGGGCTGTAAATATTCAACGTACGGTAGCCAAGCAGCTCACGGGTCAGGTGCGGCGCCAAGCCGCTCGGCGTAATATCCACCCGATGACCCACACTGAATGTTTGGCCCAACCGGGAACCATTCGTCACCTGTTGTTCAGGCAACAGCGTGCTACGCACCATCAACACCCGCCCGCTATCCGCGTTGAGCACCAATGTCAGGCATTCATTTCCCGGTTTCTGCAAAGGAATATTAAAGAAGTATTGTGATGGGCAAGTACGTACCTCCTCGTAAGCGTCTTCCCCTTGTTCTCCCTGCCAAGTCCAGTGCAGCCGTGGTTGATCGGCACTGAAATGCAACGTCATCTCTTCACCCTGTTCAAACACCATCTGCAACGTTTTGCCACGCCAGTCTTGGGTCGGTGGCAGGCGGTTGGTATCAATCCCCCTGGCGAAATCGTCATAGTTCTTCCACTCTGGCTCGGCGTTCTGGTTCAATACTGACGGATTTAAAGACATGCTCGTTCTCCTTGCGTATAGGGGGCAAAAGACTGTTTCAGACGTCGGCGACACCCTGACTTTTCAACGTTCTTCGGCTAACCACTGCGGGTGCCGTTTCATCGAGAAAACAACTTAAGACCACGGCGCAAGCAGCCCCAATGGCTGCCAGCCACATCACACTGACCAAGCCATAACGATCGGCGATAAAACCTGCGGTAAAAGGTGCCAGGCAGCCACCAATGACTTCACCAATGCCCATCACCAGTCCCAGCGCGGTGGCAATACGGGCTTTTGATACGGTTTCTGAAGGGATCGTCGCCATAAACAAGGTGAAGCAGCCCAAACCGGTATACGACAGAAACACCAACCCACCCAAAAGCCACAGGTTATCGACGTAACTCAGAAATAGTGGGCAGCAAATCGCCAGCAGTGAGAAGAAAATTAATGTCGGTTTACGGCCGATGCGGTCTGAAATTGCCGGCACCGCAACGCCCCAGAAAACCCAGGCCACGCCGATAGCGCTCATGATGCCGCCCATTGCCCCTTCGCTGAAGCCACGCGCGGTCACCAGGAAACTGGGGGTAAAAGTAATAATGACCATAAACCAGGTGACGAATACGCAAGAAATCAGGATGCACAACACCACGTTTTTAATTTTGAACAGCTCGGTGTAAGCAGCCTTTTCCAACCGATCTTTTGCCGCGGGTTCGTCAACAAAAGACGGATTCTTTTTGCCGTCGACATATTTATAAATTAACCAGGCCAGAATAATCCCCGGTAAGGCTGTCAGATGGAAAGCCATACTCCAGCCCCACTTTTGAGCCAGGTAAATAATGAGCGGCGGCGCGATAATGCCCCCCAATAACCCCGGTGCGGCCCCCTGGATCAATCCCATATTGAATCCACGCCGCTGCGGTTGTGATTTTTCTACCATCAATGACTGTGCAATCGGCAATACGGGCCCTTCAGCAATCCCCATCAACGCACGGAATATCAGCAACATGGCGAAACCGTTAACCCACCCCGACAAGGCAGAAAAGAGAGAAAACACCACAATAGAGGCAATGAGCATGGGCTTGCGGATATTAAAACGATCGGCAATCGCGCCTAATCCTGCTCCCGACAGTGCCCAGGTCAGCGCCAATACGGCAGACAACGTGCCAAGGTGCACATTACTCAGCTGCAAATCGGCAGCAATCATGGGGAATAAGAAAGATATGGTTAAACGATCAACAAAAACGCAGCCAAAAACGAAAAAGAGAATCACCAGTAATCTGTTTTCTTCATTGACTCCCGAACCATATCCCGTCGATTTCTTCATGATGTGCTCTGCCTGTTAGTAAGCTCATAAATGACGATTTGCTTGTTCGCAACCCCTGAGTGACAAGCCAAAATAACGGGCCATTCTTTTTTCGAGGTTGTTGTTAATATGTTAACGATTTAAATTTATCGCAAGCGAGCGGGCTGTCAACTGGGCTATGGCGGCGGCCAGGAAATCTTGAAAGTGGGTACATTACAGGTGGGTTATTATTAACATTGTTTATTTTACTGCACTGTTATTTCTCTATTTACGTCTCTCAACCGGTACTCTTTACGCCATCAAATTGCGTTGACTTGTCACTTTCATAAATATATTAACGTTTCACATGTTAGATTTGTTTATTATTTAATTTAACGCGTCGATATTTCGAATCATTTTTATCTATTGAATTTATGCCATTTACCCAGCATTAACGTTATTCATTAACTCCATTGGGTAAGCCACTCACCGGACATTACATTAACGTGACTGAATCGTAAAAATACCTGTAGCGTGACGTGAATCACAGCAATACACCCGACCACAATGCTTTGCAGGGGTGATTGGGACGATTTATCACGGCTGAATTATCAACGGATGAAAAATCCGTCGGCAAACGCGCCGCGCAAATAATGACTGAATTCCGTTACCACTCGCGACACCTGGGGCGCATAGGGCCGTACGACATAAAGGCTGTCTGCAAAGGCATTGACCGGCCGCCAATCAGGCAGTACCTCTATTAGCCTTCCGTCTGTCAGCGCCTGTTGTGCGCTAAAGTCCGGCAGCAAAGCAATCCCCAAGCCTTCAGTGGCCGCATCCCGTATCGATTCGCTGTTATTGGTCGCAAACGGGCCACTGACGGGCACGTGAACCTTTTCCGCGTTGCCTTGCTGTGGGTGTTTGGTGACAAAACGCCAGCCGGGCTGTTCCCCTTTACGCGGGTAATAAAGACATTGATGCGCTTGCAGATCGTTCGGCGATAGCGGCATCCCCTGACGTTTCACATAGTCTGCCGACGCCACCGCCAGCGTTTCAGTCTGACAAAGGCGCCAGGCGACATGCGTTTCGGGCAAGTTATCACTGTGGCGAATGGCCAAATCAAACCCTTCGGTGGTTAATGACACCAGTCGATCAGAAACCTCAAGCTGGACCCGCACCTCAGGGTTGGCATGCAGAAAACCGGTAATTCGCGGTACCAATTGCTGGCGAGAAAACGCCACCGGCGCTGTCACCCGAACCGTGCCACGTAGTGGCCCGCCGGCATCACAAATACCAGAAAAACTCTGCTTTATTTGCGCAAAAGGCTGGCGTAGCTCTTCCACCAACCTCAATCCCGCCTCGGTCAGTCTGACACTGCGGGTGGTACGCTGTACCAATGGCACCCCGGCCAGCGTTTCGATCTCTTTAATTTTTTGGCTCATTGCCGCTTTGCTGACATCCAGCCGCTCTGCCGCCCGGGTAAAGCTACCCTGTTCAGCCAATACGGTGAGCCAGTGCAAATGGGTCCACAAGGTTTCTATTTTAGGGTTTTTCATCGTGACTGTTCAGTTATATAAACAATGAATTCAAGTATAGCGCTTCTTCCCACAGGGGTGTATGGCTAAGATGGGCTCTCAAAGGCGATGATAAAACGCTGCCCTGCACCTCCATGAAATCATTAACTCACTGACAGGATTATGAAAATGCCATTACTTATCTTTGACGTTATCGAGGGCCGCAATGAAGCCGAACTGAAAACGCTGCTCGACGCCGCCCACCGTGCCGTACTCAGCGCCTTCGACGTGCCGCAGCGCGATCGCTACCAAATTGTTCATGAAAACAAAGCTCACCATTTGGTGATAGAAGACACGGGCCTTAATTTGACCCGCACTCGTAATCTGGTGGTCATTCGGGTGATCACCAGCCCGCGGCCTGAAGAACAGAAACAGCGATTTTATGCTGAACTCAGCCGTGAACTGCGGGAAAGCTGCGGGATTGAAGGCAATGACTTGATGGTCTCAATTACCACTAACAGCAAGGGCGACTGGAGTTTCGGTAATGGCGTGGCACAGTACCTGACCGGCGATCTTTAACCCTTGTGATTCCCCAGGCTAAGCCGCCTGGGGATGTGTATCGTCAGGGCTGCTGTTCGTCGTTATATTGGTTTTGCCACATGGCGGCATAGCGGCCATTGCTGGCCAGCAAGGCCTCATGCCGCCCACGTTCGACGATTTCCCCCGCCTCTAGCACGATGATTTCATCAGCATCAACGACCGTGGACAGGCGGTGCGCAATGACCAGCGTCGTATGATCGCGGCTCACCTCGCGCAAGTGCGCCTGAATCTCGCGTTCAGTCTGGGTATCCAGTGCACTGGTTGCCTCATCAAACACCAGAATCGCGGGGTTTTTCAGGATAGTGCGAGCAATCGCTACCCGCTGTTTTTCCCCACCGGAAAGCTTAAGCCCACGCTCACCCACTCGGGTTTCATACCCGTCGGGCAGACTGACGATAAAGTCATGAATATGCGCCAATTTGGCTGCCCGTTCGATCTCTGCCTGGCTTGAGCCCGTTTTACCGTAGCCGATGTTGTAGCCCAGCGTATCGTTGAATAACACGGTGTCCTGCGGCACGATGCCAATCGCCCCACGCAGACTGGCCTGCTTCAAACTGCGGATATCCTGGCCGTCAATCGAAATGGTGCCATTGTTCACATCATAGAAACGGAACAACAGCCGGGACAGCGTAGACTTGCCGGCACCCGAGGCCCCCACCACAGCCACCGTGTGGCCCGCTGGAATGGTAAAGCTGACATTTTTCAGGATGGGACGGCGCACATCATAGCCAAAACTGACCGAATCAAAGCACACTTCACCGGCTTTCAACCGCAGCGCCGCTGCATCTGGTTTATCGACAATCTCCTGCTCTTCCTGCAGCAAATCGAACATGTTTTCCATATCGATCAACGCCTGCCTGACTTCAGCATAAATAAAGCCGAAAAAGTTGAGCGGCTGATAGAGTTGCAATAGATAGGCATTCACCAACACAAAGTCGCCGACCGTCATCCGCCCCTGCACGATACCCTGTGCCGCCATCGCCATCATCACGATCAACCCGATAGAGATAATGGCGGTTTGCCCGAGGTTGAGGGCGGTAAAACTGAACTGGTTCTTAATCGCGGCGTATTCATACAAGCGGCGCGACATGTTGAAACGGTCTGCCTCAAAGTCTTCGTTACCGAAGTATTTGACCGTCTCATAATTGAGCAGGCTGTCGATAGATTTGGTATTGGCATCGGCATTGGCTTGGTTGAGTTCGCGTCTAAAACGCGTACGCCAACTGACCGCCATCACGGTGAACAGAATATAGCAGCAGACCGTCGCTAAAATTGCCAGAGCAAACCAGCCGTTTAGCAAATGCCACATAATCACCGACACCAGGGTGATTTCAAACAGGATGGGGAAAATGGAAAACAACAGCCGCGAAAGCACTGTCGCTACGGCCTGAGTACCCCGTTCAATCGATAACGATAGCCCGCCAGTCTGGCGCTCCAGATGAAAGCGTAGGCTCAGCGCATGCAACTGCCTAAACACTCGCAGCCCTAACAACCGGGTAGCATTCTGACTGACGTGCACAAACATCACGTTGCGCAGCTCTTCAAATAACGCCGCGCCAACGCGCGCAACGCCATAAGCCAGGATCAAACCAATGGGTATGGCCAGCATTTTGGCCGTTTCGCCGCTCAAGGCGTCGATCATGGCTTTGTACGCCAGGGGGACTAACGTCGTGCTTACCTTAGATATCACCATGAAAACAAAGGCGATAACCAAGTAATAACGTAACTTCAGATTATCTTTGGGCCAGAGATAAGGCAGCAAAAATTTCAGTAAGCGGGAGCGGTCTATCATTGGGTATCTATTATCTCAGTCAACATAGCCGCATTGGCTTTTATCTATTCTGGCACGTCTGCCATGAAAAACCTTATGGAATCCACCCACACAGCTCTTTTGGATCCCGACAAAAATACGCCGTTTCGAAGCATCATCCCCAAAGTGGCGTGTTCCACTATAATTGTCAGTAAAACTGTACAGGACATTCAAAATAAGGGAGTTCTATCATGCTAAACATGGGCCATCGTCATTCGTTGATTATCGATGAACAGAGTTTAAAGAAACAACGTACCCCGCTGTTAATCATCTCAATATTGTTGCTATTGGGCGGCCTTTTCTGCCTGTTCAGCCCCTTTGCCTCCGGCGCGGCGATCAGTGTGGTCGTGGGTATTTTCTTGTTACTAAGCGGCTTTGCACTTATTTTCGGTATGATTGCCAACCGGCTGCAAAATACCTGGCCGATGATCGGCGGCATTCTGCTCGGGATGGCTTATCTTATTATCGGCTACGTATTTATCACCCACCCTGCGGTCGGTATTTTCGCCATGGCGGTTTACCTCGCCGTCTTGTTTGCATTGGGTGGGATCGTACGGTTGATCGCCGGATATAAACTGCGCGAGCTTCCGGGAAGCTGGCTGCAATTTGTGATTGGCATTTTGGATCTGGCCATTGCCTGGCTGTTGTTCAGCGCTGACCCAATGACATCAGTGGTACTGGTCACCACCATTGTGGGTATCGAAATGCTGTTCAGCTCGTTCAGCTTATTCCAGGTTGCCCGGCAGCTGAAACGCGCATGATCTCTCAGCGGAGCTACCCCGCTCCGCTTTCTCTGACATTTGGCTGCCCAGCCACACAATTAGGTTGGTACTTCGGCAGCCAACTGCCCTACTATAAGTAAAGTTTCACCCAATGCAGGCTCAACGATTTCCCCTGACGAAAAATTGAAGTGAGATGATAACGCTATGGAATTCAAGGACTACTATGCCATTTTAGGGGTTAAGCCGTCAGACGATCTTAAGGCAATCAAAACCGCCTATCGCCGGCTGGCGCGAAAATATCACCCCGACGTCAGTACCGAATCAAATGCCGAGGAACAATTCAAACTGGTCGCCGAAGCCTATGAAGTACTGAAAGACGACGAACGACGTGCTGAATACGATCAACTTCTGCAACACCGTAACGACCCCAACTTTGGCCGCCAGACACAGCATGGCCATGGCAATGCCCACAGCGCTGAAGACTTTTCCGATATCTTTTCCTCTATGTTCGGTGAACATGCGCGTGCTCAGCAACATCGCCAAAGGCGCCAAGGCATGCGCGGCCAAGATATTGAAATGGAAGTCGCTATCTTCCTGGAAGAAACACAGGCAGAGCAAACCCGCACTATTCGCTATAGCCTGCCGGTGTATAACGCGTTCGGCATGGTAGAGCAGGAAATTCCTAAAACCCTTAATGTGAAAATCCCTGCCGGCGTTGGTGATGGTGAGCGTATTCGCCTGAAAGGCCAGGGTGCACCAGGCACTGACGGCGGCGCTAACGGCGATCTCTACCTGATTATCCGCATAGCTCCTCATCCGCTGTTCGACATTGTCGGGCACAACCTTGAGATCGTCCTGCCGGTAACGCCTTGGGAAGCGGCCTTAGGTGCCAAGGTCCCCGTACCGACCCTAAAAGACAGTATTCTGTTGACCATCCCTGCCGGCAGCCAAACCGGGCAGCGTTTGCGCATCAAGGGAAAAGGCCTGGTCGGGAAAAAAGAAACCGGGGATTTATATGCAGTGATCAAAGTCATGATGCCACCAAAACCGGACGAGAAAAGCGCTGCACTGTGGCAACAGCTGGCAGAAGCTCAGAAGACCTTTGATCCACGTAAAGAGTGGAGTAAGCAAAATGGCTAACGTAAAAGTAACTTTCACCATAACCGAGTTTTGCCTGCACACCGGCGTAACACAAGATGAACTCACGGAAATCGTTGGGTTAGGCATGATTCAACCGCGTGATCTCACAACTGAAGAGTGGATCTTCGACGATCGCGCACTGATCACTTTTCATCGCGCCGAGCAATTGCATCGCGAGCTGGCACTCGACTGGCCCGGCATTGCGGTGACGCTGACGTTGCTGGATGAGATCGAGCATCTACGCAAAGAAAACTCTCAGTTACACCAAAGGCTGGCACGCTTTATCAGCAAGCCCTGATGTTGTGAAAACAGCCCGTTGCACCTGCAGTGGGCTGTGTCAGACGCCGACAGCGTTCATCGTCGAAATATCCCCCCCTCTGCCGCCCTCATTCTTCCTCACTGGCGGAACGGGAAAATCCCTCTGCTGCTGCCTCCTTCCACACGGAAAACCAACATAACCGATACCCTCTGAAGAGATCATGTTGATAAAAAATATGCACTCGGCGATGTTTAACTGATGATTAATATGAATACTGTTAATAAAGACATGTCATTAAAAACATGTTATTAAAAACAGTATTGACACCCCTATCAAAACAAGTAGATTAGTAATCATCAGCAGCGAAACAATAGCTTGCTGTTAATAGTGAAAGTATTAAAGTTAAGTTGATAAAGTTATTTTTGCGATAAAGGCCACGAAGTGATTTTTGTATGGGCCATTAATGTAGAGAAAACAACACTCTCATTATATGACGCTTTAAGGCCACGTAGTCAGTATCTACAATCGCAGGGTGTGAACCAAAACGCGATGATGTAAGGCCATGTTTTAATTGTTATTTGTTTGCGATCATTTTTCAAGACAGTGCAACAAGATCGCAACGGAAGTGAGGCCACGCATCAAAGAGTCTATATCGCAAGGGGAGATGTACCTGTTTAATATGCCAAATATTCGAGTATTGAGATTGGCCTAAAGTCTAAACTGGTAAATAGAGGGAGGATTGAGTTAACCCAATATTATCTGTGTTAAACCTGTACATTTAACGATAGAACCTTAGCAGTAAGAAATTAGTAAGTTCATTAATGTTAAATTTGAAGTCAATAGTACCTTAAAAGCCCTGGCAGACATTGTCAGGGCTTTTATCTTTTATATCCATACGCCAGTAATGTGGGATGAAAGCAGCACTCTGGGCAGAGAAGAGCCCCCGCTCCCACCCCACGATCTCATCGACCCTGAGGTTGCTCTCCGCATAACCAACCACTGCGACGGATCCGTTACAGGAACCCGTATGCGGCAGCCAAGACCCACCCCATCACGCACGACACAGAAACCCCGATCAGACCTACCATGATGAAACTGTGGTTAATCACAAACCGCCCGATATTTGTCGTTCCTGAACGGTCGAACTGAATGGCAGCCAGATCGCTTGGGTAGGTCGGTAGAATATAGTAACCATAACACGCCGGTGCAGAAGCAACGATGTAAGCAGGATCAA
This sequence comes from Serratia sp. CoH_122_TC_1, assembly GCF_058191755.1. Taxonomy (NCBI): domain Bacteria; kingdom Pseudomonadati; phylum Pseudomonadota; class Gammaproteobacteria; order Enterobacterales; family Yersiniaceae; genus Serratia; species Serratia sp. CoH_122_TC_1. The sequence goes on along the minus strand of NZ_JBXWLA010000010.1, from coordinate 78,863 downwards.
CCCCGATGGCCAGTGCCACAGGAACAATCGCTGCAAGTGCAGCAGCCTGCGAATTAACAAACTTGGAAACGATAAGCAAAACGATGGCATAGGCCCAAGGATATTCTTTCACAATGGTGCCCAGCACTGACTCAATTTCTTTCAAATGAGCACCGAACATTGTCTCAGCCATCCAGGCAATACCGTAAACAGCCACTATGGCAATCATCCCTGAACGGAAAACCTCGTTTTTAGAGATAGACGCTGGGTTTGTTTTGGTAGCAATAATGATTACCGCACCAGAACACAACATGAACATCTGGATAACCAACACCATAGAGAGTGGTTTGCCATTAATGAGTGGACGCAGTTCAGAGAAAGCCCCTAATAGCGCGACAATAACGATGGTCGCCAAGAAAATCCACATCGCTACCCAATTGCTGGTTGGGAGCTTTTTATCCAATAAGGTTGCTGTATCACCGTATACGTATTTGTAGTTTTCCGGGTCTGAAATGAAACTCTGGAATTTCTCATCTTTATCCAGATCTTTACCCCGGAACCAACTGAAGATACCAATAGCAAGAATACCGCACAGGGTAGAGGGTATCGTAATCGCCAGCAGATCGAGAAACTCAAGATGTTTACCATTAAAGGTAAAATTGCCCAACATGGCGACCAGCGATACAACGGCCACGGATACCGGGCTGGCAATAATCCCCATCTGTGCACCAATAGAGCTGGCAGCCATCGGCCTTTCCGGGCGAATATTGTTCTTGATTGCCACGTCATAAATAATGGGCAATATCGTGTATACCACGTGCCCAGTACCACAGAGAATGGTCAAAATGCAGGTAACAAACGGCGCAACAATGGACACATACTTAGGGTTACGTCGCAGTAAACGCTCTGCAATTTGCAACATCACATCAAGTCCCCCTGATGCTTGTAGCGTCGCTGATGCTGCCACTACCGCGATGATAACCAGCATCACATCAACAGGGGGTTTCCCTGGCGGCAAGTGAAAAACGAAAACCAGTATAATTAACCCGATACCGCCAAGTAACCCCAGCGCAATACCACCCTTTCTGGCCCCGTAAAAAAGGCAGATCAGTATGACAATAAGTTGAATCGTAAATAACATGTGAACCTCATTTTTATTGTTAAGATGATTAATAATTCACTTCTTTTCATTTTCATTGAGGGATTAAGATCACAGATAGTTAGTTTTCATCATTAAAAAAGCCCAATAAAATCAGGCGGAAACCAGTTTGTTTTATTAAAGTTATCATTATGTTTTTCGTGTAAATGAATGGCTACCAAACCCATACATTCATGTAAAAGCACATCATTAAAAGACCTAATAAACGTCTTATACGGCGTAATGTGTGGAATAAAGGAAATAGCCACAATGACAGCAATAATATATTTTAGACACAATATTTTAAATAATAGTCAGCATTGATTTAACATGAGGAAAGGCTGACCATGAGCCAATATCGCGAACTAGGCTTTCTATCTCTTGAAACAGAAAACAGTACATTGGTAATCCAGCGGTAATTATCGCAGCCTTATGCCACCCTCATTCAGTGGCTGTTCTCGACACCTATCATTAGGATTTTTACCTAAAAAAGCAGATTCAATTCAATTGCGTTAAGAATCATCTTAAAATAAATGCGGCATATTTATGGATGCAGGATCCCAAGGAATAGGATGAACAATAAGGATCGTAAACCCGGCTATCAGGTTGAGTATGGTGAAGAGTGGAAACCGGAAAAAACCTCTAAATGGTTTTGGGTCGCAATAATAAGCATTATCGGTATTTTAATCGCAATATCGTGAGCGTTATACGCTCACGCGGCAAAGAGGCGCTCCGCCATAATCTCATCGATAAGATATTAGCGAAGATAAACTCGACGTATCCGCACAAGCTAATCAGTGAGAAGAAATAAAATCAGAAGGCGTAACCGGTGCAGGCAATGAGAAGTTCTGTTTCATTCGAGCCACTTCACCGATCGGCGTTAACCCGAACAAACGCTTAAATTCACGGCTGAATTGCGAAACGCTTTCATACCCGACCCGTGCACTTGCCGCTGAAGCGGTGAGATTATTCCGCAACATCAGCAATCTGGCCTGATGCAATCGCGTGGACTTAAGGTATTGTATGGGGGATGTCTCAGTAATGGTTTTAAAATGGCTATGAAAAGTGGCCAGGCTCATGCCCGCCTCTTTTGCCAGTGCATTCACATCAAGATACGAGTCATATTCCGCATGCAGCTTGCGCAACGCCTTAGCCACTTTCCCAAACTGCCCCTGCATGGTCAGTGCACTGCGGAGTGTTTGCCCCTGAGCGCCCGTCAGAACACGGTAATAGATCTCCCGCACCATCGCCTGCCCCAATATTTCGGCATCCAGTGGTGACGCCATCACCTGCAGGAAACGTAAAACTGAATGGCTCATGGCATCATCCATCGGACTCGACACCATACTCCGAGGCGGTGCGCTGACGCTCTGCCCACGATCGGCAAGGTGCAACAGCAGATCGGCCGCGACGGTGAAGTCCAATCGCATATAAATAGCCAGCATAGGCTCTGAAGCACTGGCATCCGTTTCCATCGTAAACGGCACAGGAATGGATACCATCAGGTAATGTTGTGCATCATATAAATAGACATCCTTTCCCAAGAAGCCGCGTTTTCTTCCCTGCACAACAATGACGATCCCCGGCTCATATAATACCGGCGTGCGCAGCAACGGACGGTTGGAACGCAAAAAACGTACGTCAGCCAAAGCCGTGAGGTTGTAGCCTTCACGCGGTGTCAGCCTATCCAACAGCGCGATCATCTGGCCGGTAACCCCAGAAGAAGAAATTGCCATACACACCTGCAAAGCGACGTAGAAGGGAATGTAAGTTTGACACTCAGTAACGGGGGCGTCCAGCGAGCTCAGAGGAATAGGCAAACATCAGAGAGGATCATGGCTACGGATTTTGCCCTACCCGCCCTATGCTGCTTGTCCCCCTTACCGAGGATAACGTCATGCATTCATCAAAATTATTTTTTATCACCGGCGTCAGCAGCGGCTTTGGCCGTGCACTGGCAGAAGCAGCACTGGAAGCAGGTCACCGCGTAGTAGGAACACTGCGCAACCAGCAAGCCAAAGATGAATTCGACGCTCTGGCACCTGGCCGCTGTTTCGGTCGGATCCTTGATGTCACGAATTTTACCGACGTCGGTCCGCTGGTTGCCGATGTAGAACAAGAGATTGGCGCCGTTGACGTGCTGGTAAATAATGCCGGCTATGGCCATGAAGGAATAATGGAGGAGTCCCCCATCAGTGACGCCATTCACCAATTTGAGGTCAACGTGTTTGGTGCAATAGCCGTTATTAAGGCTTTTCTGCCCTATTTCCGCACACGCCGCGCTGGCCATATTATCAATATTACCTCAATGGGTGGATTCATTACCTTACCGGGGATCAGCTACTATTGTGGCAGCAAATTCGCCTTGCAAGGTATCTCCGAAACCCTGACCAAAGAGCTTAAACCCTTTAATATTGCGGTCACCGCGATTCAACCAGGATCTTTCCGGACAGACTGGGCTGGGCGTTCAATGGTGCGCTCACCACGTAGCATCAGTGATTACGATCAGAGTTTTGGGCCGATTCGTGAGACACGCGAAAAACGCAGTGGCCATCAACCTGGCGATCCGGTTAAGGCCGCCAAAGCCATTCTGCAACTCCTCGATAGCCCTGCGCCACCGGCATCATTGCTGCTTGGCAGCGACGCCGTCATGTATGTCAGAGAAAAACTGCATCAGATGAACACTGATATTAATGCCTGGGAAGCCGTCAGTCGCTCAACCGATGGCTAATACCCCTCTCCCTACCTTATAAAGGACCAGCATTAGTCTTACTGCCGGTATTGCCGGCAGTAAGTGCTGACTGGGTGGGGCGATGCCGTTGCTGCCATCCGCGTGTCGAGCGAGCATTGTGAGGACACCAGATGACAGCGCACTAGATGTTCAGGCTGTAGTAATGTTCATCCTTGTCGACTTTGCCGGTAAAGGTGAACCCAAAAGAGAGATACATTTTTTGCGCAACCAGGTTGTGTTCATCAATCATCAGCGTTACCTGCTTAACGCCGTTCTTTTTGAAGTAGCTCAGCATTGCCTCAAAGGAAGCGCGGCCCAGCCCCTGGCCGATAAATTTGTGGTCGAGCATATAGCGACAGATCTCAGCATCGGTCAGTTGATTCGCCCAGCGTTTGTACAGGAAAAAACCGATTAACTCCCCGTCGCGGTACAGCGCTCTGGGGTGGCATTCAGGAAAATAAGCCGCCTCAGAAATGGAGATCGCATTGCAGCAAATAAATGCTTCAAATAATGTCCCGACACCATCTTTGTTCGACGTCAGTTCACAAACATCAAAAACATTTTCGCGATCTATCTCACGTATCTCAATCATATAACCGTCTCAAATTTATCATTTTGTGAAGCTGAGCTCGTCATTCGGCGCCCCTTGTTCTTGGATTATACCCATTTTGTGTTCACCGCGGTTTACAGCTGCAACAGCAGGGCCGCGATCGACACCGACTAAAAATTGCGCTGGCTATAGTGTCGACTACAATTCAATCGAAATACCTCCCTACAAAAACAATATTGATTCATATTAGAGGTGATTATGTTGCAGAAACACGAAAACGTAATAAGTATGACTGTACTTAGCCATCAAGCCACCCGACAATTAATGCCCTCGTTTTCTTCATTGCCCCACACACAACACGCCGACGGCAAGTACCGCTTACGACGCTATTCGGTCGTCAAGCACGCCAATGGCCATGTGAGCGAGATTGGACCGCGCAATTTCGTTCAGTCTGATGAGATCAACCATTTTCAGGGCAACGTGGTACGCCGCTTCGAGCCGATTGACAGTGCCGTGCTGCAAAGCGCCGGGCTGGAGGAAATGTGTAATCTGTTTGCAGAAAGCAACGATCTGCCAGAAGGAGCCGAAATTGAAATTCACCAGATGCGCGTTGTCGCCATTCATAACGAAACGCAGGTAGCGCCGGAAGGTATTCATCAAGATGGTTTTGACCATATCGCGATGATCGCTATCCACAGGCAAAACATTGTCGGCGGCGAAATCATGCTATACGCCGATAGTCACCAGCCGCCGTTCTTTAAAAAAGCCCTGGCGGATGGCGAAGCCGTTTTACTGGCGGACAGTAAACTATGGCATAACGCTACGCCGATCAGCACCATTGTCCCGGAAGAAGAAGGATATCTTGATCTCTTTGTCCTGACAGCTCGGGGAGAAAAAGCATGACTTTTTCGCCCGAACTCGCCCGAGCCCAATTTAGTGCGCTATCCCAGCGTTATGATGATAAACCCGCGATCTTTTTCGATGGGCCAGGGGGATCTCAGGTTTCGCAAGCCGTGCTGGAAAAAATGACGGATTATCTGGGGAAATATAACGCCAATTTGGGCGGACACTATTTCTCCAGCCATAAGACGACCGAAGTCATGAACCAGGCACGGGAATCGGTACGTGCCTTTTTAAATGCGCCGTCGCCCGACAATGTCGTTTTTGGCATGAACATGACCTCGCTGACGTTCCACCTCAGCCGTATCATTAGCCGTAACTGGCAAGCCGGCGATGAGATTATCGTCACTGCGTTAGATCACTACGCCAACGTCTCCTGTTGGCAGCAGGCGGCAGCCGACAAACAGGTCACCGTGCATCAAATACCGCTGGAGCGCGCGGATTGCTCGTTGAACGCGGCCCGGCTGTGTGAAAGCATCACCGCCAAGACCAGACTCGTGGCCGTCAGCTATGCGTCCAACGTTACCGGCAGCATCGCCGACATTAAAACCATTACCGACGCCGCCCACCGTGTCGGCGCACAGGTGTATGTCGACGCCGTGCACTACGCTCCGCATAACCTGATCGATGTGCAAGCGCTTGGCTGTGACTTTTTAGTCTGTTCCGCCTATAAATTCTTCGGGCCGCATATCGGCATGGCCTATATCGCACCCCAGTGGTTGCAGCGTCTGCAGCCGTATAAAGTCGAGCCGGCCACCGACATCGGGCCAGGGCGTTTTGAAACGGGGACACAGAGCTTCGAAGGGCTCGCCGGCGTGACGGCAGCCATCGACTACCTGGCACAATGGGGCACGCCAGGGGCCCCACTCAGGCAGCGCTTGCAAGAAAGCTTTGCCGGTTATCACCAACATGAAGAGAGCCTGTGCCGGTACTTTTTGCAGCGTTTGCAGCACATAGACAGTATCCAACTCTATGGTTCACCTTCCGCGGATACCCAACGCCGTACGCCGACCTTTGCGTTGACCTTCAAGGAACATACCCCGGAACAGGTTGCTCGCCGCTTAGGGCAACACAATATCTGCGTCGGCAGCGGGCACTTCTATGCGCTGGGTTTAATTCAACAGTTGGGGCTGCAGGACAGCGGCGGCGTGCTGCGCGTCGGGATGATGCATTACAATACCCAGCAAGAAATTGACATGCTGTTTGAAGTGCTCGCCAGCGAAAGGTAGCGGAGCATCATACGCAAAGAGACTTCTGGGTAATGGGCAGCAGAATCACCAAAATCCACATCACCCACGTAGTGTCAGTAAAAAGCCCCTACGAGAATAGGGGCTTTTTACGACGAGATAGGCGCGAGCACAAACTCAAGGCCTTTACGGCACGGCACCTGCTGTATTCGTTGACCAACTATAAACCGGGTGGCTCATCATCAGGGCGTTAATAACTGAACCAGCGATTTGGCTAAATGCTCGCTTTTGGCGGTTAATAAGTTACCGCTTTTTAATATCCCGTGCTGATTGCCATTGAGATCCATGACGGTTAAGCCTGCCTCTCTGGCGCAAATGATGATAGCCGCGCTATCCCAGGGTTTCATTATGGTATCAATAGCCGCATCTGACGCCCCATTTAATACTGAGACGTGTTGGATACAATCCGCGGAAAATTTAAACAATTTTGCTCTCTCAAGAACAGAAATCAGATGCCATGGCGTATCGCCATTCTCAATCCATGTGGAAGTGCCATGCATCCCTGAGGAGGTTATGGTCGCTTGCTCTACACCTATTGGCGCGGTTTGAGCTGGCTCACTCAACAACTGCCTGGCATTGTTTTTTCCGGCGCTCATAAAGCACCCCAGATCTTTTCCTGCATATACCAACGTATTTATTGCGGGTAGCCCAATAGAGCCGAGTATAGGTTCACCGTTTTGGATTAGCGCAATCAGGGAACCGTATACTGGCATGCCTAATTTGTACCATGTGGTGCCATCAATAGGGTCGATAAGCCAATATAATTGGCAATCATCGGCAATGTCACAACCCAGTTCTTCACCATAGACAGGAATGTGCGGGGTCAGAGCCTGCAAGCTATCCCGGATATATCTTTCAGTTTCAATATCTGCTTCACTAACAATGCTCAAGTCTTTCTTTTCGAAAAATGTTACTTCATTTTTTCTGCTTTCAATAATGGAGAAGGAAGATAAAGCAATCTCTTTAACGTTTTGCAATAAGCCACTGAGTTCCATTTTGTTCATTGTTAATATCCACATCAATCATGCTTAAAATTCAAGATAACGAACCCCACAATGGATTTTATAGCAGCACCTCCATTGAGATATTTGGGGCCGTCACGTCAAGCCGTTAATATTAACACATGCCCCGACGGCATCCCCACAAGAGGTGCATTGAACATGCCGCGAAAAACACCCCGCAAAGGTGTTAAAAAACCCTCGGCTGCTTACATAACAGCTGTGCTTCCGCGACATGTCAAAGCCCCCTTCTTTCACTAACGATAACAATTAAAACAATTGCAGCGTTTTTTCTGCCATGCGGATAACAGCAAGATCGTCGGTGATATCTTTAACCTTATTAACCGGGATCCATTCCAATTTTTTTGATTCTTTGGACATACTGATTTCAGCATTCTGGCCTGCAACAAAACACAGGGTTATATCATAATGGAGATGCGCAGAGGCTTTAGGGTTTTCCGGTATTTTATGTATGTCAACATCAATGACGAAAGCGTCGTCTGCACTAATACTTTGGATACCACTTTCTTCTTGCGCTTCTCTCAAGCAAGCATCTAAAAACGACAAATCAGTCGGTTCGATGTGCCCACCTAACTGAAACCATCGATTTAGCTTGGCGTGAAGCGTCAAGAGCACCTTCGTTTTATCATGATTGAGCACCCATGCGGAGGCAGTGAAGTGCCCCTGCTTTGACTCTTCATAGAAGACATTATCTTGCTCACGAAGAATATTCAGCATATTGCATTTATGTTCTTCTTCTTTCGCATAGCTTGTTTTATAGCCTTCTAACAAACTGGATATTTCATTTTTCATGACGTTATACTCACTTTGCATTATAAAATAATGAAACCAATAAAATACTCACGCACATCACGTGGCAATATTTTAAATCCGTGAAAGGGTGAGGTGTGCAGCATCAAAAAACACCCGATACCATCCCGATGTGCTGTTTGCGCCATAGGCTACATCGCTGCTACCCAACTTTTCGCTGCTGCATAAGTTAAACTAAACAACTCGTCATGGTTTAGATCACAGTGTGCAAGGCTAACGAAGGAGTTATGCCCTTCCATAATCAATAAGCCATTCTTTAAAAGCTCAGCCTTGAAACGGCTTCTTAACGCATAATTGTTGACGATCTCTTGACTAAAGACCAAGTCAAACAAGGCATTGTCGAAAAGCGCCTTGGCGTTCACATAATTATCTGCACCCGCTTCTTTAAGTGCCAGGTTGAGCGTCGTGACGATAGCCTTGCCCGCTTGGGAAACCAGGTTATAACCGTCACACTCCCCCATAATCTCTGCGACAGCAATTGCGGCATGAGGGGAAAGTATTTCTTTGGTGTGAGTACCGCCAATACGGGCTTCACGGTAGACAGCAATGCTATCAGGCTTACCCATAAGGATTGCAAGGGGCAAACCGTTACCGATCGCCTTACCTAAAACCACGTAATCAGGATCGAAAGAGGCGTTATTCGCCAGATAGCCACCCGGGTTCGTTCTCCCCGCAGTCTTGGTCTCGTCTAATAACAACTTCACGCCATAGTTCTTGCACATGGCGATTGCCGCTTTAATCTTCTCTTCTGAGAAGAAAGCCAGCTGGTATACGTCCAATGCGAATATGGCAATATCATTTCCATGTTCTTGCAAGATGTGTTCTAGCTCAGTCAGGTCGCCATTAACCCAGTTGAAAACAGCCTCTTCACCGCTGACGCCGCGCATGCCATTCAAATAGCGTAAATCGTTTCTTTTCTCACTGCCCAATGCTTCATGCCAGCTCGGCGACATATAGAGTTGGGCATCATGCCATCCCAAAAAACCACATCGTACGATTTTTTTTCGCTCTGTTTGCATCATCGCGCATCTAAATGCAGCCGTTACTGCCTCGGAGCTGGTTTTAAATAAAGAGACAACGTTATAGCCGGCATAAACGTTTTCAAATACCTCTGATACCTGGCTATGTACCTCTCCAAATCCTGGGAACGACAACCCCAAGCTTAAGGCGTCAGTCAGCCTTCTGTTAAATTCTGGATGACTGTGACCAAGAATAACCGGCCCGATACCCAAAACAAAATCCAGGTACTGATTTCCGTTACTGTCTTCTATGCGATACCCTTTCCCCTTTCTAAACTGAATAGGTTGCCCATGTGAGTCTAAAAGTCTGTCGCTGCCAACTAATGGTGAAATCATGCCTATCATCCTTGTTTTCAAGCCGAAGCAATATGTTGTTTTTCTGGAAGGTGTTTTAGCTTTTTCCACGAGTTATGTGAAAAACCATACATTCTAATTAACCAGCGATCGTTGCCATCATAATTTGCAGAACTTGAAAGGTTATCTCTGCCATGCAAGGCAATCCTGTTATTTATGATAAGAACATCACCGGGCTGTAGGACAACTCTGTTGATGTATTTCGGATCGGACAGGTGTGTTTTTAGTTTTTCCAATGCTTCATTTGCTTCGTCATTGATCCCGACAAGCTTAGAATGGCTGTATCTTATGACCAGTCGACCATTGATATCCCCAATCACACTGATATTTTCTATTTTTGAATCAACATCAAAGCTGGACTGGCTACTGGCGATATATTCAGGCTTCATCAGCTGCTCTATCGTTGAATAACTTAAGTTATTCAAAATATCATCCAGTGACCAAACCGTTGTCGCTGCCTGAATCGGGTTTCTTAGGCAGGCCAAGGCAAAAACCTCGGGGGCAATGACTTGATTTCTTGTGTCATCAGGAAGCATTTCCGACCAATGGCCATTGACGACTTCTGTATGCGGGGAAAGGGATTTTGTAGAGCGAGACCAGGATTTTTCATTATTCTTGGCGGGCATAACCATATGCGCCAATCGGCCTTGCATTTCATTAAGATAAGAGGAAACGGTATGACCTGTGACACCTAACATAGCCATTAGCGTTGATGCTGGTTCAATCCATAAACTCGCATCGGGTGCTTCATCATTGCAAGGCGTCGGCGGTAATTTATCGGTTGAAAAACAATTCCTCATTAATAGATAGCCATATTTCTGCCGTTCTGAGAACCACGATAGCTCAGAGTAAACATCAACATCATTGGCTAACTGTTTGCGAATATTTTCCTCAGCGATACTTTTAACGATATATGGACTAATCTCTTGATTGTAAAGGGTGAATTTATTTTTAGTGATAATGTCTTTAAGATTAAAATCAGATAAATCAATTGATAGTCCCAGTGATGACAACTTAACATTCCGTGATAAATGCCTCACACATTATCTCCTTTGAGGTTAGTTAATAACAAAATAATTTCGTATATTACTATTACGCTCAATATCAAAGTAATTTGATATACGCTGTAAAAACCCAGGACACGTCATATTTAATTTCAATTTTTCATGCGATGACAGATCATTACTGATAGGTGTATAAAAGCTGTATCTTGAAGTGCGCATGTCAAAAATTTAAAAACATGCATATGGTATGGAAAATGGATACATGGGGGAATAACACTCCCTATCAATTTATTACAGTCACTATCCGTGTTGTCATTACAAGTGCTTATTCAATAACGGACAATAAAAACCAAACAACCCATTACTTTATGTTACAAATTCCGAACAAAGTATACAAACGCGCAACTTAATGTAAAGTTATTTTTTTTATTTTAAATGGCAACTATAACAATAAGCATTATTTGCTTGTTATATATATTCATGATCACTTAAAAAAACCTTGATCTATCTATGAATTGGAACCATGCTCAGCGTCATTAAGCGTTAATCTTCAAAGAAAAAGGCTATTATTAAGATAAAATAAGTAACTTATCTTATGTGATGTCTGACAAGCGCAGCGGCCATCGTAACGACTGATACATAAGGTATGTGCGACATTCTGTGCAAATACTTTTTGAGCATGTGTTTGTGTTGATTAGGCGTTTTTATCACTTTATGATCTGAAATCTGCAGGAAGTCAGTATGTTCAAATACCTCGCATGTTGCTTTATGTTAGTGCTAATTTACCCCCTGGGCGTGGACTTATACCTTGTTGGCTTACCCGACATTGCCAAAGACTTAAATGCCTCTGCCGTTGACCTTCATACTGCTTTTTCTATTTATTTGGCCGGCATGGCATCGACCATGATTATCGCAGGACTGGTATCCGACCGATTCGGCCGGAAACCCATCGCATTATTGGGTGCGTTGATTTTTGTCTGCGCGTCATACGGAGCCGCGTTGACGGTTTCTGCCGAACAATTTCTTTTTGCACGATTTTGGCAAGGCGTGGGTGCCGGCTTCTGCTATGTTGTCACCTTTGCCATTCTTAGAGATACCCTGGACGATGATAAACGCTCAAAAGTGTTGTCAGTAATTAATGGTATTACTTGCATCGTTCCTGTTATTGCACCGGTTCTGGGGTATTTACTGTTAATGAGCTTTGAATGGCCAAGCCTCTTCACCGGTATGGCCATCTTCGCTGGGATTTCATGTTTAGTCTGTATATTCTGGTTAGATGAAACCTACCATAATAATAAAGAGACGCAGCCGAACAGTAAAATAATCAGTGGCGAAAGTTTATTATCAACATTATTCATCAGCCGACTATTTATTACCTGTTTGTCTATCACTGCAATTTTGACCTATGTAAACACCTCGCCAATCATATTAATGGGGCAGATGGGGTTGTCTACAGGGCAGTATTCAATATCAATGACAGGGCTGGCTGGCTTTAGCATGGCCACTTCATTTTTAACGCCCTATCTCCTGTCAAAATTTGGGCAAAAAACGCTCCTGCTATTATCACAAGCGCTATTTTTAACCTGTGCTGTTATCTTTGCACTCACACAAGCCCTGGGCCTGAATGCTTATTTAAACCTCGTCGGGTTCGCCATGATCGGTGTCGGTTTTGCTATGGGCTTCGGGATATTGATGAGCCAAGCCTTGAATCCGTTTAAGCAAAATGCCGGTTTGGCAAGTTCCGTGCTGGCCATTTGCCAGATCGCGTTCTCGGCAGGTTATATCTGGATAATGGGGATGCTGGGCGTGAGCGCAGTGAATATGCTGATTTTCCTGTTACTGTTTTCCAGCATCGCTAACACCATCGTGCTGGTCTCTGTACCCAACCAGCGGGAATGTCTCCAGGAGTAAACGCTCCCGCCCTGCCAGGCATATCCCACTGTCGAGTCCCCTAAAACGCCTTCATAGCAATATGAAGGCGTAATAATACCAAACAGCGCTACCACAGAAGCTCTTCCCCGCAATACGGTTGTGGGCATACACACGTTCAAATACGTCATGACTTTTGGGTTGTTAGCGAAAGAGACTTAAGGAACAGATTGGATTGGATTGGATTGGATTGGATTGGATTGGAGCGGGTGAAGGGAATCGAACCCTCGTATGCAGCTTGGGAAGCTGCCGTTCTACCATTGAACTACACCCGCATCGGTGTGTGGCTGCCATTATAACCGGTTATCCCCGCTGGGCAAGCGGAGATAGCATGTAACTGCTGATGTTTTAGGCAGTTAGCGCAGCTTTCCTCTCTCCTCCCCCATCAGGCGAAAAAAAACCGGCACAGTGACCTGTACCGGCTGATATTAATACCCTTTGTCTTTCAATCCGCAGGGGTGTTGGCTATACCTTCCTGCGGTTTGAAATCTCTTAGGTATAAGGCCTTATTTCTGCGGGCGCATTGCCGGGAACAGGATCACATCACGAATGGTGTGGCTGTTGGTGAACAGCATGACCATACGGTCGATACCGATACCCAGACCTGCGGTCGGTGGCAGGCCGTGCTCCAGCGCAGTCACGTAGTCTTCGTCGTAGAACATCGCTTCGTCATCGCCAGCGTCTTTCGCATTAGCCTGGTCAGCAAAACGCTGCGCCTGGTCTTCCGCATCATTCAGCTCGGAGAAGCCGTTACCGATTTCGCGGCCACCGATGAAGAACTCGAAGCGGTCAGTGATTTCTGGGTTAACGTCATTACGGCGCGCCAGCGGTGAAACCTCTGCCGGATATTCCGTGATGAAGGTCGGCTGAATCAGATGGCTTTCCGCCACTTCTTCGAAGATCTCGGTCACTACACGGCCCAGGCCCCAGCTCTTCTCAACCTTGATACCGATGGATTCAGCAATCGCAACCGCTTTACCCATATCGGCCAGATCGGCCAGATCGGTCTCAGGACGATACTTTTTGATCGCCTCGGTCATGGTCAGCTTCGCAAACGGCTTGCCGAAGTCGAACACTTCATCACCGTACTGCACCTGAGTATTGCCCAGCACGTTCTGGGTCAGGGTGCGGAACAGTGACTCGGTCAGTTCAATCAGGTCTTTGTAATCCGCGTAAGCCATATAGAGTTCCATCATGGTGAACTCTGGGTTATGACGCGGAGACACGCCTTCGTTACGGAAGTTACGGTTGATTTCGAATACGCGCTCGAAGCCACCAACAACCAGACGCTTCAGGTACAGCTCTGGTGCAATACGCAGGTACATATCAATGTCCAGCGCATTGTGGTGAGTAACGAATGGACGCGCAGAAGCCCCACCCGGGATCACCTGCATCATAGGCGTTTCGACTTCCATGAAGCCGCGTTCTACCATGAAGTTACGCATTGCCGCCATGATCTGAGAACGCACCTTGAACGTCTTGCGCGACTCTTCATTAGCGATCAAATCCAGGTAACGCTGGCGATAGCGGGTTTCCTGATCCGCCAGACCGTGGAACTTGTCCGGCAACGGGCGCAGGGCTTTGGTCAGCAGACGCAGTTCGGTACAGTGGATAGACAATTCGCCGGTCTTGGTTTTGAACAGCTTGCCGCGCGCACCCAGGATGTCACCCAGATCCCACTTCTTGAATTCTTCGTTATAAACGCCTTCCGCCAGATCGTCGCGCGCGACGTACAGCTGGATACGGCCACCAACGTCCTGCAGCGTAACGAATGACGCTTTACCCATGATACGGCGGGTCATCATACGGCCGGCAACGGTGACTTCTACACCCAGCGCTTCCAGCTCTTCATTGTCTTTATCGCCGTATGCAGCGTGCAGCTTGTCGGACGTGGTGTCACGACGGAAATCATTCGGGAACGCAATGCCGTTCTCGCGCAGCGCGGCCAATTTCTCACGGCGTGACTGCAACTCGTTATTGAGATCCAGCGCCTGATCGGCGCCTTGTGGTTGTTGCTCAGACATTTCTGTTCCTTATAACCCGGCTTTCAAACTTGCCTCAATGAATTTATCCAGGTCGCCATCTAATACGGCCTGCGTGTTGCGCGTTTCAACGTTAGTGCGCAAATCCTTGATACGGGAGTCATCCAACACGTAAGAACGGATTTGGCTACCCCAACCGATATCGGACTTGTTGTCTTCCATCATCTGTTTATCAGCATTTTTCTTTTGCATCTCAAACTCGTACAGCTTGGCTCGCAGCTGTTTAAACGCTTGATCCTTGTTCTTATGCTGAGAACGGTCGTTCTGACACTGCACTACGATGTTGGTCGGTAAGTGGGTAATACGCACCGCCGACTCAGTTTTGTTCACGTGCTGACCACCCGCACCCGAGGCGCGGTAAACGTCGATACGCAGGTCCGCCGGGTTGATGTCGATATCAATATCATCGTCCACTTCCGGGTAGATAAACACCGAACTGAACGAAGTATGACGACGGCCGCCGGAATCGAACGGGCTCTTGCGCACCAGGCGATGTACGCCGGTTTCAGTACGCAACCAGCCGAACGCGTAGTCGCCGATGATCTTGATGGTGGCGGATTTCAGCCCTGCCACGTCGCCGTCGGACTCTTCAATCACTTCGGTCTTGAAGCCTTTGGCTTCAGCCCAGCGCAGGTACATGCGCAGCAACATGCTGGCCCAGTCCTGAGCCTCTGTACCGCCGGAGCCAGCCTGAATATCCAAGTAGCAATCAGCACTGTCGTATTCACCAGAGAACATACGACGAAATTCTAATTGCTCGAGCTTGGCAGACAGTTGATCAAGCTCAACGACCGCTTCGTTAAAGGTTTCTTCATCGTCGGCTTCGATCGCCAATTCCAACAGACCAGTGACGTCTTCGCCGCCCTGTACCAGTTGATCGATGGTTTCAACAATGGCTTCGAGCGCAGCGCGCTCTTTACCCAGCGCCTGTGCGCGCTCAGGTTCGTTCCAAACGTCAGGCTGTTCCAGCTCGGCGTTGACTTCTTCTAGGCGTTCTTTCTTGGCATCATAGTCAAAGATACCCCCTAAGAACGGCAGTCCGCGCGGACAGGTCCTGAATTCGGTTTTTTACCGGGTTAATTTCAAACATGTTTTTAGCGTTCTTTTTCGTTGATGGCGTCGATGGCGAAATGCCATTAGAACCGGTAATTCTAGCGGATCCAGCCGTCAGTTTATAGCGAGTTGGCTAGTTTTTGTGGGGGGAAGAAAACATGCCGGGGTTTGGCAGAGCAAACCCCGGATTAAGGCCGCCGTAAATTAACGTGGCCAGAGGTGTTGGATCAGTAACTGCACGTTGCGGTTACCGCGGAACTCGTTAACGTCCAGTTTGTATGCCAGTTCCACTTCGCGCACGCTGCTGTCCGGCCACAGGGTGGTATCTACATTGAAAGCGATACCGTCGAGCAGCGGGCCGCCGCCGATCGGTTCAACCATCAGCTTCAAGTGTTTCTCACCCACTAACCGCTGCTGCAAAATGCGGAATGTCCCGTCAAACGTCGGCTCAGGGAATGCTTGCCCCCAAGGCCCGCCTTCACGTAGCAGTTCAGCCGTTTCCAGTGAGAGTTCCTGCATCGCCAATTCGCCGTCAGACCAGATCACACCTTCCAGCATTGCCGGATCTAGCCATTCGCCGACCAGCTCACCAAAGCGCTGGCGAAACTCGTCGAACTTGGCCTCTTCAAGCGACAGGCCAGCGGCCATCGCATGGCCACCGAACTTCATCATCAGCCCAGGATTCAGCGTATCCAACCGTTCCAGTGCATCCCGCATGTGCAAACCGGCTATCGAACGCCCAGAACCTTTCAGTATGCCATCACCCGCTGGCGCAAACGCGATCACCGGGCGGTGAAAACGTTCTTTAATACGCGATGCCAGAATGCCCACCACGCCCTGATGCCACTCAGGGTGATACATCGCCAGCCCATACGGCAACGTGGTGCTGCTGCGTTCAAGCTCGTCACACAGTTGCAGAGCTTCAACCTGCATGCCCTGTTCAATCTCACGTCGTGTCAGGTTGAGTGCATCGAGGTCATTGGCCAACATACGAGCCTGCGCGATGTCGTCACTCAGCAACAACGCCACACCGATCGACATATCGTCCAGACGCCCGGCAGCATTGAGGCGCGGCCCCAACGCAAAACCGAGATCGCTCGCCGCCAATTGACGCGCGTCGCGGTTAGCCACTTCCAACAGTGCCCGGATACCTGGCCGGCACTTGCCGGCACGAATACGGTTCAGGCCCTGATACACCAAAATGCGGTTGTTGGCGTCGAGCGGCACCACATCGGCAACCGTGCCGAGCGCCACCAGGTCCAGCAGCTCTGCCAGATTCGGCATCGCCAGTGCACGTTGTTCAAACCAACCGCTGTCACGCAGCCGTGCACGCAGTGCCAGCATCAAATAAAAAGCCACCCCCACCCCCGCCAAAGACTTGGACGGGAACGCGCAGCCGCGCAGGTTTGGGTTGACGATCGCTTCCGCCGCCGGCAGGGTTTCCCCCGGCAGGTGGTGATCGGTCACCAGCACCTGCATGCCCTTGGCGTGTGCCACTTCGACGCCCGCATGGGAAGAAATGCCGTTATCCACGGTCAAGATCAATTCCGCACCACGTGCATCTGCCTGTTCCACGACTTCGGGACTCAGGCCGTAGCCGTCTTCGAAGCGGTTCGGTACCAGGTAATCGACCGCACTGCCCCCCATGCTGCGTAGCGCCAGCACTGTCAGCGCGGTACTGGTGGCACCATCGGCATCGAAATCGCCCACCACCATAATGCGACGATGATCGGCCAGCGCCTGTTGCAGAATGCCAACAGCGGCGTCAATGCCGTCCAACTGCTGCCAGGGCAGCATACCTTTGACGCTGCGTTCCAACTCCTGCTCAGCCTGAACGCCGCGCAACGCGTATAAACGGCGCAGCAGCGGATGCAGGCTGGCAGGCAAATGGCTCTCGTCCGTCACCGCACGGCGGCGTAGTTGTGTTTTGATGCTCACCGGCGATTAACCACCGGTTTTGGTTGCGGTCTGGTGCGCGTCCAGCATAGCGGCCATCTCTTTCGGCCCCTGATAGCCAGGGATCATCATGCCGTTTTCCAGGATGATGGCCGGGGTACCCTGAATACCGAACTGCACGCCAAGCGCATAGTGTTTGCTGATGTCGGTTTTACAGGTGGCTGGTGAAACTGCGTCGCCTTTCATTGCCAGGTCAAAAGCCTTGGCTTTGTCGGCGGTACACCAGATTGATTGCATGTCTTTCTCGGCCTGGGAATTCAGCCCCTGACGCGGGAAGGCCAAATA
This sequence comes from Serratia sp. CoH_122_TC_1, assembly GCF_058191755.1. Taxonomy (NCBI): domain Bacteria; kingdom Pseudomonadati; phylum Pseudomonadota; class Gammaproteobacteria; order Enterobacterales; family Yersiniaceae; genus Serratia; species Serratia sp. CoH_122_TC_1. The sequence goes on along the minus strand of NZ_JBXWLA010000010.1, from coordinate 60,847 downwards.
ACGCACGGTAATGCCCAGATCGTTATACTCTTTCATCTGTTGATGCAGCTTGTGGCAATAGCCGCAAGTGATGTCGGTAAACACCGTGATCACGTGTTTTTGCTTCGGCGCTTTGTAAACGATCATTTGATCTTTCAACGCTTCCAGCTTGGTGGTCAACAGCTGGTTAGTGACGTTCACGGGCTCTTTGCCACTCACGTCGTACAATGGGCCTTGCAGAATGTGTTTGCCGTCTTCAGTCACGTACAGAACGCCGCTATCGGTCAGCACGGTTTTCAACCCATTAACCGGTGAAGGCTGTACGTCTGCCTGCTGAATACCCAGGCTGCCGAGTGCTTTTTGGATTGCCGCATCGTCGGCATGGGCCGCGCCAGTCACAGACGCCACCAGCAGGGAGAGCAGCATTAAACCTTTCTTCATTCTTCCAATCCTTTTGAACCCGGCGTGTCAGGCACGCGGGTGGTGCTGTTGATGTAGCTGTTTGAGTCTTTCTGTCGCTACATGCGTATAAATTTGTGTTGTTGAGAGGTCGCTATGCCCCAATAACATCTGTACGACACGGAGATCGGCACCATGGTTCAGCAAATGGGTGGCAAATGCATGACGTAACACGTGTGGCGACAGCCGCTCACTGTCAATGCCCGCTAGGATCGCATAGTGTTTGATGCGATGCCAGAACGTCTGTCGAGTCATTTGCTGACAACGGTTGCTCGGGAACAAAACATCCAGTGCCTGGCCGTTCACCATCCACGGACGCCCATGCTCCAGGTAATTTTCTATCCAGTACACCGCCTCTTCGCCCAGCGGTACCAGTCGTTCCTTGTTACCTTTACCGATCACGCGCACCACGCCTTGGCGCAGGCTGACGTCGCTGATGGTCAACCCAACTAATTCAGAAACACGAAGACCGGTGGCATACAGCACTTCCAGCATCGCTTTGTCACGCAGTTCCAGCGGTTGGTCCACGCAAGGCGCCAGCAGTAACGCATCGACCTGCGCTTCGCTCAGATCTTTCGGCAACCGTTGCGGCAACTTCGGCGAGGCAAGCAGCGCTGTGGGATCGTCGGTGCGCATGTTTTCGCGGTACAGGTATTGGAACAGGCGACGCATGGCGCTCAACAAACGCGCAGAACTGGTGGCCTTGTAGCCCCCTTCGACCCGTTCGGCGAGAAAGGCCTGCAGATCCAACGCTTGCGCCTGTAACAGGGGAGTATTTTGTTGGTTCAGCCAGGCGACCAGCGCTTGCAGATCCAGCCGATAAGAGGCCAGCGTATTTTCTGCCAGATTGCGTTCGAGCCACAGCGCATCCAGGAATTGCTCAATCAATGCATGATCTTGCTGTTGCACGCGGTCCTCCCTTTGTTGCGTTTATGCCACAGGCATTATGCCTTAAACCGGTACAAATCGGGTATACTCGACGCAATTCTACCTACGGCAATATAACGGTTTACACATGAAGATTGGTCTGTTTTACGGCTCCAGCACCTGCTACACCGAGATGGCGGCAGAAAAAATCCGTGAGATTCTGGGTGAAGACCTGGTCGACCTGCATAACCTGAAAGACGTCTCCCCCACACTGATGGAAGCGTATTCCATCCTGATCCTCGGGATACCAACCTGGGACTTCGGTGAACTGCAGGAAGATTGGGAAGCGATCTGGCCACAGCTGACCACGCTGGATTTGCAGGGGAAAATTGTCGCCATGTATGGCATGGGCGATCAACTCGGTTATGGCGAATGGTTCCTCGATGCGCTCGGTATGCTACACGATCACATTGCCCCACTCGGCGTACAGTTTATCGGCTTCTGGCCGATTGACGGCTTCGAATTTACCAGCCCGAAACCGCTAAGCGCTGACGGCAAACACTTCGTCGGCCTAGCGCTGGATGATGTGAACCAATACGACATGAGTGACGAGCGTCTGCAACAATGGTGTGAACAAATCCTGTTGGAAATGGAACCGCTGCTGTAATGCCAATGGGCGCGGTAACCGCGCCCACGCCATCTTTACTTCCACAAGCGGAAACGGCTCTCCCCTTCATCAACCGGTGTTTCACCGCTCAACCGTGCCGGATCGGCCACCTGATACCAGTCTAATTTACGCGTCAGCAGCATAATTCCCGCCAAAATTGCGAACAACAATCCGGCCCCGAGTACCAATGCGTTATCTTCTGATTGCAGCAGCAGATACAACACGCCGTATAACATCAACAAACTGACGGCGAATAGCCCCCCGCGTAGCCTGCCGCGCAGCACCGCACTGAGGTAAAAGGCAATGAGCCCGCTGCAGGCAATGCTGGCCAACAGATAGGCTTTGCCGAAACCGAAATGCTCGGAAAAGGCCAACAAGATCAGATAGAAAAGCACTAATGCTGCCCCCACCAACAGATACTGGATTGGGTGTACTCGCAGACCGGTCAAGGTTTCGAATAAGAAGAACGCCATAAACGTCAGGCCGATAAACAACACCGCATATTTCACTGCGCGCTCGGTCAGTTGGTAGTGATCCACCGGTTCAATCAGGCTGGTGCTGAAGGTCGGCAATTTTTCTTCGCCGAGAATTTCGTCGTCGTAATGGAAAGCGCTGTTGATGTTGTTGGCAAACCAGGTGCTGCGCCAGCGAGCACTGAAGCCTTTTTCCGTCACTTTACGTTCATCCGGCAAAAAGTTGCCAAGGAAATTCGGATGCGGCCAATTACTCTGCAGTGTCAATTCACTGCTGCGTCCAAGCGGTACCAATGACAAACTGCTGGTACCCGCCAGCGTGAGGGTAAACTCAGCGTCCAGCCCCGTTTTCTGCAATTCGCTCAGCGTCAGCGGTGCGTGAACCCCTTGATGCAGCACACTGACCTGAGTACCCGGCTCAAAGGTTGTCTGCGTCTGTGCGCCGATAAGCGGTGAGATACTTTTGATACCGCGTGAATCGCTCAGTGATACCAGCAAGAACGGCTGGCCAAGAATCACATTACTGCGCTGCAAATCGGCCAGATCGGGCTGGCCAAACTTCACCTTAAAATTCAACGGCCCTTGATACACTTGCGTCTGGTAGATGCCCAACTTACGCACGTCGACATTCGGTTTGCCGCTGACCTGCAGCGTCTCCGGCAGGAGATAACGGTGGTGGCGGACCATTTGCACCACTTTCTGCCCCTTGTCATCCGTCTTCTCTTCGCGTTCGCTATAAGGAATGACAATCAGCGGCCCCAAGATGCGCTGTGCCCGGCTGGTGCTTTCGCTGACCTGCCCCACTACGCTCTGGCGGTAACCGCTGCGTTCCTCAATCACGTTCATTAACTGTGTCACCGGAATGATCATTAAGATCATCAATCCCAGCAGAGTGGTTATCTTCCAAAACAATACCGATTTCATCATCGCCGCGCGCTCCTTGTAGGTTATTACGCCACGATAGAGGCCTCTGGTGAATACAGGATGTGGTTATGTGAAGGGACGGTGAAGTCAGAGAGATAAGGTGAAAATAGCGGCCACGCCCTGCGGCTGGCGATTATGCAAGCGAATACCACCACGGTGTAACCGCGCAACTTCCTGTACGAAACTCAGCCCCAGGCCACTGCTTTTCGGCTTGTCGGCCCGGGCCAGTGAATAGAAACGTTCGAACACCTTGTCCAGCGCATAATCGGGAATGCCCGTGCCGTCGTCACTGATGGTGATGCAATAGTGGTTGTCCTGCCGTTTGCCGCACACGCTGATGGCACCGCCCGGTGGGGTGAAGTCCAAGGCATTGTCGAGCAAGTTGGTCAGCGCCTGGCTGATCAGCAGCCCATCACCGGTCAAGGTCATTTCCTCAACCTCCTCAATCTGGAGCAAAACGCTACGCTGCGATGCCTGCGCCTCTTTACCTGCCACGGCCTGACGTACCAGCACAGCCATCGCCAAAGGTGCCAATTCCAGACCGGGCCGGCTTTCCAGCCGCGCCTGCACCAGCAGTTTATCCACCAATTGTTGAATGCGTGCACTCTGCTGTTCGATATTGGTCAGAAAACGCTGAGCCGTGGCCGGCGGCGGCAGTTCCTGAAGCAGCTCGGCTGCACCGCGGATCGCCGCCAGTGGGCTTTTCAGCTCATGGGTCAGGGTATGCACGTACTGTTCGATGTAAGCCTTACCTTCCAGCTTCACGCGCATGCTTTCCAACGATTGTGCCAATTGCTTCAGCTCATGGCCGCCCATTTTCGGCAGCGGTATGCTTTCGCCCTGCGCCACGCCGTCAGCGTAGCGCACCAACCGACCAATCGAGCGGTTTATCCACCAAACAAAACCCAAACCGATCAGCAGTGCAATCCCCAATAACAGCGCACCAGCCCATAGAATGCGTCGCTCGCTGCGTTTGATTACCGGTGCCATGGTGCTGTTGGGTTTACCGACGCTGAGCACACCGATGATTTTTCCTTGCTCCAACACCGGTGCGGCGACGTACATGACTGAACTGTTTTCATCCTGTGGATTGCTGCGGGTGCTGCGCGCACCGTATTGGCCACGTAACGTCAAATAGACGTCATTCCAGCGTGAGTAATCCTGCCCGAGCGCCTGTCCGCTGGAATCAAAAATGACGTTGCCTTGAAGATCGGTGAGGTAGACGTGATATTCGCTGCGATCCTTGCGGATACCGGCAATATTGGCGCCGATGGGCCGTTGATTGAGTTGGGCAAACGCCTGCGCCAGTTGCCCGTGTGCCACGTCGTCACGCTGCATATCGAGACGGGCGATCTGCGCCAGCAGATTGGCTGTATCCACCAATGTGCCTTCGGTCGCCCGCCGCACACCGGGTTTCACTTCCTGCACAAAAATGCTCAACACGAAATAACCTGCGACAGCCACAATCAGGAAATATCCCAGCAGCAGGCGCAAACCTATTCTCATGGCTGACGGCTCACGCTATAGCCCAGGCCTCGATGGGTGTGGATCGGCGGTTCACCGGGATCGATCGCGCGCAACTTGGCACGCAACGTTTTGATATGCGTATCGACGGTACGATCCAGGCTTTCCTCGGCCTGAGACCAGACACTGTCCATTAACTGCTGACGTGAAAATACCCGTCCGGGCGCCAGCAACAGGGTTTTCAGCAACAAAAATTCGTAGCGGGTCAATGGCAGTGGCTGCTGATGGTAATAGATGGCCGCGGCCTGCTCATCCATCCCAAAAGGACCAAAGCTGTACAACGCAGGCTGTTGCAAACGTTGCTGTTTTTGCAGGCGACGTAAAATGGTGCGCACACGGGCACTGACTTCTCGTGGGGAAAAAGGCTTGGCAACGTAATCGTCGGCACCAATCTCTAACCCAATCAGGCGGTCAACTTCATCGCTGCGGGCTGTGAGAAACAAAATGGGTAAATCCGCCGACTGCGATAACAGCCGGCGGCACAGTTCAAAACCGTTGATATCTGGCAGGCCGACATCGAGGATAGCCAGCGCTGGCGCACCCTGCGCCAACGCCTGCAATGCCGGCTCGCCACGCTCGAACCAGCGCACCTGAAAGCCTTCGCTTTCCAGGGTATAAATCAGCGTGTCAGCAATGCTAGGCTCATCTTCCACCAGCCAGAGCGTCGGCTTCATCAGGGTTCCTCGCCATCACCGGTGGGCGGATACAGCAGCGCCTGACGCAAATGCCGCCAATCGGCTTTAGCCATAGAATCGGAAGCCAGCCACAACCGACGACGTTTTTTCCCTTGGGCCGGCTGCAACGTCAACAAAATGCCGTAACGCGGCATCCAGGGCTGTTTTACCAGTTGCCATTCCTGCCCGTGCCAGCCCACGCGTTGATTCGCCAGCAGGTGTAGTTCACCCTGCCGCGACGCAATGCGCTTCTGGCTACGAATACATTCAAACACCACCAGCGTCAGCAGGACCAGCCAGATTGGGCCGTAACCCTCCGGCCAGGGTGAAATCAGAATCAGTAGGATCAGTGCGCCGTGTGTCAGCAGCGAAAGTAACTGGGTGCGCCAGGAAATACGGACATCACATCGCCACTGGGCCACGGTCTTTATTTCGCGTCTGGATCAGTGTCACCATTCTCTGCAGTTCACTGTCCTGCGGAGCGCCATGATTCATCAGCCAATTGAAGAGATCGGGATCATCAGATTCAAGCAGACGGACAAACAGCGCTTTGTCTGTGTCATTGAGCCGATCATATTCGTACTCGAAGAACGGCATGATTGAGATGTCCAGCTCGCGCATACCACGGCGACACGCCCAGTGGATACGTGCTTTGTTATTAATATCCATGTTGTTATGACTAACCTCTTTTCAGCGTGGCAACGCCATCGCAGGGTTCAACTGACACACTGTATGGCAACACCGGCGCGATATAATTCCATCAGCCAAAGATCTGTCTGCAAGGGGTACCCTTGGCCGCAAGCCTATAGAGTAACAATTTGACATACTCGCCGGGAAGAAGGTTCTCTGCGTAAAACGCAATAAAGCGCTAAATGTCAAAAAAAGCGCTGCCGGGGAGGCAAGCGTGAATAACAGTTTGCAAAGGCCGCCGCCTCTTTTACCATGGGGCCAACACACCTTCAGGTAAGTTAACGTTAAGCAGGGTCTTACTATGGCGTATAAAATTCCATTTCCACCCCGTCAACCTTCCGCTTCTTCCCATCTGCCCCTGACCTTAATCTCGCTGGAAGATTGGGCATTGGTGACGTTGAACGGGCCGGACACAGTGAAATACCTTCAAGGCCAGGTGACTGCAGATATCGACGCGCTGCCAGCCGATCGGCACGTGTTATGCGGCCACTGTGATGCCAAAGGCAAAATGTGGAGCAACCTGCGTCTGTTCCACCGCGGTGAAGGCTTTGCCTATCTGGAACGCCGCAGCGTGCTGGACAGCCAATTGGCTGAAATCAAAAAATACGCGGTATTTTCCAAACTCACCATCGCCGCTGATAACGACGCAGTGTTGCTCGGCGTCGCCGGTTTTCAGGCCCGCGCAGCGCTGGCTGACGTGTTCAGCACCCTGCCGGATGCTGAGCATCAGGTCGTGCAAGACGGCGAAACCACCCTGCTGCATTTCGCGCTGCCGGCTGAACGCTTTTTATTGGTCACCACAACCGTCGTTGCCGAGAAATTGGTCGACAAGCTGCACGAGCAGGCAGAACTGAACGACAGCCAACAGTGGCTAACGCTGGATATTGAAGCCGGTTACCCGGTCATTGACAGCGCCAACAGCGCGCAGCTCATCCCACAGGCCACCAACCTACAGGCCCTGGAAGGCATTAGCTTCAGCAAAGGCTGCTATACCGGCCAGGAAATGGTCGCACGGGCCAAGTTCCGCGGGGCCAACAAGCGCGCACTGTACTGGCTGGAAGGCAAAGCCGGGCGAGTGCCGGAGGCCGCTGAGGACGTTGAATTGCAACTGGGTGAAAACTGGCGCCGTACCGGCACCGTACTGAGCGCAGCCAAGCTGGCCGACGGTACGCTGTGGGTACAGGTTGTCCTGAACAACGATCTGGACGCCGACAGCACTTTACGGGTGCGCGATGACGCAACCAGCCAGTTGGCCATCAAACCCTTGCCGTACTCACTGGTGGAAGATAAATAATACTCAGGCAGCAGGCTCACGCCTGCTGCCTGATGCTTTACTCGTCCAGTTCGCCGTCCCGCTGCACCAGATAGATCAGCACCAGAATGATGGTGACAAAGAAACGAAATGCGCTGGGCACCCCATTCCATTGCTGCGACATCCACATACCGAACCATTCCCCGCCTACCGACATAAATCCGACCTGCCAGGTCAGAAAACCGATCGTCAGGCCAGCAACCGCCATTTTTTTCTTTCTGTTAAAGGCCACAGCTGGCAGCTTCAGGCCGCACAGCAAGCGCAAACCACCCACCCAGCACAATAATGCCGTCAGGCTTTCTAGCGTAATGATGCCAATATAGCCAGCGTGATGCAGCCAAGGGGATTGAATGGCGCGGTAGGTGATGGTGGCGTCTGGGAAAATAGTGTCCATCATAAATACATGACGCACAAAGGCGAAGTTGGAACCGTAATCCGTGATATTGCCAAAAGCCACCAACGTGGCGAACAGGGCAATCGCACACACCAACAGCGCTTTGGATAAGCGAACGATCATCGTGATGAGTCCTGAAAAAGTTAACGAATACACCAAAGGTGTAATGGCGGGCTCAGGAATGAAAAAACATGGGCTTGTTGGATACCCGAAAGAAACAAGCGTTTCTTTTCTAACCTAAAAGAAACGCGGGATCAACATGGCATTAACGCAGGCCGGACAGCGATCAAACGTACAGATAAATCGCCATAAAATGGCACAGGCTGCCACCGAGTACGAAACCATGCCAGATAGCATGGCCAAAGCGGAAACGCTTAGAGGCATAGAAAATCACCCCCAGGGTATAAACTACACCGCCAACCGCCAATAACGTCACGCCGCCAATAGCCAGCCGGGTCGCCAACTGATAAATCACGATCAGCGACAGCCAGCCCATCGTCAGATAAGTCACCAACGACAAGGCTTCAAAGCGGTGGGCAAACGCCAGTTTGAACAGCACGCCCAACAGTGCCAATCCCCAAATTACGGCCATCAGCCCCTTGGCAAGCGGTGAGTCTAGCCCCACGAGCAGGAATGGCGTGTAGGTACCGGCAATCAAAAGGTAAATGGCGCAGTGGTCAAACTTCTTCAGCCAGTGCTTGGCCTTTTGATGGGGAATAGCATGGTAGAGCGTGGAAGCAAGAAACAGCAGAATCATGCTGCCGCCATAAAGACTGTAACTGGCGATGGCCGTCGCACCAGCGCCGCTATCAACCGCCTGAACCAACAGCAATACCAAGCCGACGATGCCGAAAACCAAACCGATGCCGTGGCTGATACTGTTAGCGATCTCTTCCGCCCACGGATAGGCCGCAACGGTAACGTCTTCGGTACCGGCTTTCACTACGCCCGTTTTTCCCATAAAGCACAACCCCTCAAAACACCCAACATTGTTCGAAATTACCGCAAGGCAGCTTAACTGAGAATAATTTCAGTGTACACGTGTACGCCAAAATAAAACTGTGTACGCGTGTAACCATCGAAATCCCTCTCCCACTGGTCTACAATCGTTCGGCTTCAACCCATCTACCTTGAGGTTTACACCATGTCATCCGCTGTACCCGCGTTAGATTTCGGCTCCATGACCCAGGTCATCCAGTTCCTGATGGAAATCGATAAGTTGAAAAGCGTGCAACGCCGCACCAAAGTGCTGGGCACCCAACGCCAGGAAAACTCCGCCGAACATAGCTGGCATTTTGCTATTGCTGCCCTGAGCCTGGCCCCTTATGCCGGCGAAGGCGTAGATATCCAGCGGGTGATTCAGATGGCGCTGCTGCATGACATCGTTGAGATCGACGCCGGTGACGTACTGGTCTACGATCTGGCGGCACGTGCAGCAATCCATGATGTAGAAGTGGCCGCGGCGCGCAGGCTTTTCGGCATGCTGCCGGACACTCAGCGCGAGTATTTCACCGCTTTATGGCAGGAATATGAAGATGGCGAAACTGCCGACGCGCGCTTTGCGCTGGTGCTGGATCGCACCATGCCGATGCTGATGAACCTGCACAATGGCGGCCAAAGCTGGGTCGAGAACGGCATCAGTCTGGAGCAAGTATTGGCGCGTAACACGACCATCGCTGATGTCCAACCGGAGTTGTGGAAATACCTGCTGCAACATCTGCAGGACGCCCAGCGCAAAGGCTGGCTGAAGTAACCCTGTTGCTGCCGTAGTTAGCCGGGTGGTTCCCTCACCCGGCACGCCAACTCGTCGCGGTTTATTAACGTCACTGCATCATACGACGGACCTTCAGCGGCCGCCGGACGCCTCGATAAAGCTGCCGGTGACGTAAGAAGCGGCATCGGATAGCAGCCAGATAACGGCTTCCGCGACCTCTTCCGGGGTACCGCCACGTTGCATCGGCAAGTTGCCCTTAACCCGATCAACACGCCCCGGTTCACCGCCGCTGGCGTGCATTTCAGTGTAAATACACCCCGGCCGCACAGCGTTGACACGAATGCCCTGGCCCGCCACCTCCAGCGCCAGTCCGGTGGTCAGTGTGTCTACCGCCCCCTTGGATGCGGCATAATCGATATACTCCCAGGGAGCCCCCAAACGGGCTGCGGCAGAAGAGACGTTGACGATGGCACCGCCCTGCCCACCATGACGGTGCGCCATGCGTTTCACCGCCTCACGACAGCAAAGGAAATAACCGGTGACGTTGGTGCTCAGCACCTTATTGATGCGCTCTGCCGTGAGTTGTTCAATGCTTGTCTGTTGAAACAAAATGCCGGCATTGTTGACCAGCGCAGCGATTGGGCCAAGGGTCGCATCCAGTTCGGTAAACATCGCCACCACCTGGCTTTCCTCGGCAATATCCGCCCGCAGCGCCAACGCCTGGCCGCCCTGGGATTCAATCTCTGTCACAACGTGTTGTGCGGCGACCTCATCTTTCAAATAGTTAACGCCCACCGCATAGCCCTTCTGGGCCAAAAGCAGCGCGGTGGCGCGGCCAATACCCCGGCTAGCGCCGGTGACCAGTGCAACTTTCGTCATGCTATTCCTTCTCTGGTTGGGGAATCAGAAACTGTAGCTGGCGCTCAGGAAACCCACCCCTGCGGCCTTTTTCTCGACGATCGGGCTGTTCGCCGCATCACCCAACAGAGTATAGATACCGACACCGCCCTGGAAGGCAATTTCCCGCGTCAATTGATAATTCAGCGCGGTATTGAGTATCACCTGCTTCATGCCGCTGCCTGGGCGATAGGCATCAAAAGCGCTATGCTCCGCTTGTTGCTGGGTGACACCGAAATAACCACGCTGATAGCCACTGTTGGCCCACGTGGCGGTCAAATCGGCAGAGAGACTGAGCGCATCGCTTAACGGGTAAAGCGCTGCCACACCCACATCAACATAGGCAGTATGCCCCAGGTCTTCACCGCCGTAGCGACGCGCCTTGGTGGCCTGCATCCCTCTGACATACGTACGAAAGGGTTCGAATTTATAGCTCAGCTCAATACCTGCTTCAAACGCGCCCCCCAAATCCCCCATGCCTTTGAGCCGATTTTTTCGCCCTCCCAACGTTTTAATGTCTTCGTCTCGCCCACCGTCATAACCCGCCAATAAGGCAATGCCGAATGGCCCCGACAACGGCAACTGCCAGCTGGCACCGCCCAGCCCCAGGCTAAAATCTCCCCATGTTGGATTGCCATAACCGGCCTGAACATCGTACAGCGGCACCGCGCTATAAATAGACGCCCCTTGATACAACGGCGCCACCGCGATACCCCCGCTCAGCGTCAACGACGCCTTTGCTTCTTCCTGTGCGGATCCTTGTAAGGGAAATGCCATTAACAACGCCACCGCAGAATAACCCAGGGTATTTTTCACCGTATTTGCCTTATATTTAATGAGGTTTATAGCGCCACCAGGCGGCGCAATTGTTTTTTTATTCGTGGTTTAAAACGACTACAGGCATCTGAAACCACCGTCTGCAATTGGGGCCGCAAGGTTGATGAATGTGGCATTGGGCTATTTACGCCCTGAGCGTCAGCGTGAAAATGCACCGTGAACAGCACGACAAATAAGATCGCGCACAAGCGAATAAATCCGCCGGTGATAGCTAAATGTGACGCATTGCCGGTATGCATGGTGCTTACTCTGCGGTAATGATTGTGCTGAGAAGCCTACCCGAATCACAAGGACGTTCCCTTAACGTGAAATTAACGCCAGATTAAGGTTTGCTTAAGAAGGTATGGGCGAAAAGCCGTGCGGCGTTGTCTTCCCCCGACAGTTGTAGTTATATAGCCGCCAGCGTAGTGATATAAACCGGATACCACGTGAACATATTGTTAGTGGAAGACGATCTGCAATTGGGCAAAGCCCTGTGCCGTGCATTGGAGCTGGCTGGATTTGAGCTGTGCTGGGTGCGATTGGTCCATGATGCACAACATAAATTAACCCAAGGCAGCTTCGATTTAATGCTGTTGGATCTCACCCTGCCCGACGGTGACGGATTAAAAAAGCTGATCGAATGGCGCGCCGCCGGACAGAACATTCCGATCATTATTCTGACGGCCCGAGATCGCATCGAAAGCCTGGTCAATAGCCTGGACTCTGGCGCAGACGACTTCCTGGCCAAGCCTTTTGCGCTACCGGAATTAATTTCACGCGTGAAGGCGGTGAACCGTCGCATGGCGGGGTTCGCCTCCCAAACCTGGAGCCTGGGCAACCTGTATCTGGATCCGATTAACCACCAGGTCACGCTGGATGACGAACTGCTGTTGCTATCAAAAAAAGAATACCGATTACTGCATGAGCTTATGCGTTGTGCCGGCACCGTGGTACGTAAGGCCGCATTAGAACAGAGCTTATTTGGGAATGGTGACAACGTGGAAAGCAACTCCCTCGAGGTGCATATGCATAATTTGAGACGCAAAATCGGTAAGGAAAGAATTATTACCGTGCGTGGCATTGGCTATTTATTAAAAAAAGAGGGCCAGGGATGATCAGTTTTAAATCCTTTTTTATGCGCACCATCATTTTTCAGGTATTGGCGATATTATTACTTTGGGGTGTTTTGATAGGCTGGGCAAAATATCTCTATTTCCCTGACGCAGAAAAATATTTTGATAATCAGCAGCGCCTTGTTGCACGTGGCATTGCCAATATTCTTGATAAAACAGACGTTACCGACCTCAATTATATTAATATTATTAAAGATATCGAAGTCATGTATATCGACTCCATTAAAAACGGTATGCAGGATGAAATAGACTATCGCCCATTACTTGTGGTTTACGATCGCAATAATAAGATTATTTACACCTCCCCACCTCAAAAGGAACCGTTGATTCTGCCACCTTCGGTGCTGTCCGGCACCATCAGCTATGGCAACGTGAAGTGGCATATCGCCGGCAGTTGGAGCGATAAGCAGCAATTTAGGGTGATCGTCGGTGAATCCTTTGACAACCGCACCACCATTTTCGGCAATCCGGCAGAAAGCACGGCCATCCCACTGCTGGTCACGCTGGCTGCAATCATTGTCGCCCTCTTGGTTACGGCCTATTTCAGCCTGCGACCACTGCGGCAAATCGCCAGAATGATCTCTGACCGTAAACCGGGTAACTTGTCGCCGATAAATGTGCGCGCGCAATATCAGGAGATTCGCCCCATCGTTTTAGAAATTAATAAGTTGATGGGGCGTATCGACGCCGCCAACCAGCGTGAAAAACGCTTTATGGCCGATGCGGCGCACGAGCTACGTACCCCCATCGCCGCCGTGCTGGCCCAGTTGCACCTGCTGACCCAGGTAGCTGATAAAACCGAACGCCAGGAGATCATTGAAGATATGCAACACGGGCTGGATCGCGCCGCATCGCTGTCACGCCAACTGATTGACTTGGCCAAACTGGAATCGGAAGACTTCCCACTGAAGATTGAAACGGTGAACATCCACGCAGAAATCAGCAAATGCATTGCCCAGCATGTCCCTTATGCGCTGGAGAAGAACGTCGAACTCTCTCTGGATGGCAGTGAAAATGTGATGATTGAGACCGATCGCCATTCGCTGATTACGATATTCACCAATCTGCTGGAGAACGCCATTAAATATGCGCCAAACGGTGCACGAATCGAAGCTAGCATCCGATCGCTGTCGCCGCTGGGCTGCTATATTACATTGCGTGATAATGGCCCAGGTATCCGTCAGGAGTACCACAAACGGCTGTTCGAGCGCTTTTATCGTGTACCCGGCACGCAGCAGAACGGCAGCGGTCTCGGGCTCGCCATTGCGAAAAACCTGGCTGATAAAATTGGCGCGCAATTGCGGATAACCGAAGGGCTTGATGAGCGCGGCATCGGTTTTATCATTGATCTGCCGGAAAACTACCTTGCACCACGAGAGAATTAACGGACGATGACCCACCCCATTTTGCTGCAACAACATCAACTTGATTTGCTCTGGCAGATCGATCGTAGTGAAGTGATCAATACGCTCTACCGCCTGCAGGATGGCAAGTTACAGCCTTATGCCGCCCATTATGATCTGCAAGGTTGGGATCCGCACGATCGGGAAACCTATGACCCGATCCACGAACACTGCTTTGCGCACGGTGGGCACTTTTTCGCCCTGTTCGAAGAAGAGAAGATCCTTGCAGCGGCCGTGCTGGATACCCTGCCGCGCGGTCCGCGGCAGGACTTACGCCAGCTGCTGTTTTTCTACGTCAGCGCCAGCCTGCGGGGTAAAGGACTGGGCAAACGTCTGTTCAGCCATTGCCTGCACCAGGCCAAACAAGACGGCGCTCACGGGCTGTATGTCTCTTCTATTCCAAGTAAAAACACCGTGGATTTTTACCTGTCGCAGGGTTGCCAGTTAATGACTCAACCCGATGCAGAACTGTTCGCCCGCGAACCGGAAGATATTCACCTGGCCTGCTATAGCAGCCCGTAGCAGGCTGTTTATCTGGCAATGCGGATCACCGAACGCACGTCGCTTTTCTTATTAAGATCCCAGACGTCGGCGATCTCGGATAAATCGTGTTCCTGAGTCTCAACCGAGATCTCCCCCGCAGATGCCAACGCCAGGATCTCACTGGCATATCTCTGCATTTCAGCCACCGGTGGGAAATTACCGGTACCGCTGCCCATGATCTGTAATTGATTACTGCGCAGTACCGCCGCAGGCAACCGAATGTCCGGCCCCGCCATCGAACCAACGTTGACCAAACGGATGCCGCGTCCGCCCGCGTAAGAAGACAAATCGTGGTTATTGAGCGTCGCAAGCAATGCTTCTGTGGCGGGGCCCCAGATGTAATCGACAATAACCTGATAGCCATTGGGTCCCGCGGCGGCAGCAAAAGCCTGCACCAACTCCGCCCCTTCCAGTGAAAGATCGACCGTGGCATCCACACCCAATGCATCCAGCACGCTCTGGCGACGGCCGGCGGCGACAATACGGCCCGCGCCAGCCTGACGTGCAGCCGCCACCGCCAGTTTGCCTGAAGTGCCAGTCGCGCCAATAATCAGCACCGTTTCGCCCGCCTGAACCTCAGCGCGCCAGTGCAGCGGCAGCCAGGCAGCGAACGCCGGATTAATCAATGCGGCTGCGGTAGCATCATCCACGCCCTTTGGCACAGGTACGGTCCAGGAAGCCACGGTACGTTCGGCTAACGCGCCATGCGGCTGGCGGAAAGAGGCAAAGTACACCCGCTGGCCGTCGGGTGTATAACCCACACCATCGGTACCCGGCACGATCGGCAGGCGCTTCGGGCTGGAATAATGAGTACCTGCCACCATGGCACGATCGAGCTGTTTAATGCCGGCGACACTCACCGTGATCAGCGTTTCGCCTTCGCGTGCGGTCGGTTCATCCACATTACCGGCCACCGGTGCCTGGCCCAGGATGTTTACAATAGCTGCTTTCATCATTGCTCCTTATTCCGTTCGAGTTACCCTGCGACGACAATAAAAAAAGGACACTGCATCATGCAGTGTCCCTTGAATGTCCGCTTTGCCGAACGTGTTATTCGTATTCGCTCATTGGTACGCAAGAACAGAACAGGTTACGGTCGCCGTAGACGTCATCCAGACGCTTCACGCTCGGCCAGTATTTGTTCTCACGCACACCCGCGATAGGGAACACGGCCAGTTCACGGCTGTAGGCATGCTGCCAATCGCTGACCAGCTCAGCCTGAATGTGTGGCGCGTTCACCAGCGGGTTGTCTTCCAGTGGCCATTCACCTTTGGCTACCCGATCAATCTCGCTACGGATAGCCAGCATCGCGTCGATAAAGCGATCCAGCTCCACTTTGCTTTCTGATTCGGTTGGCTCAACCATCAACGTACCCGCCACCGGGAACGACATGGTCGGTGCATGGAAACCGTAGTCAATCAGACGTTTGGCAATATCCATTTCGCTGATGCCGGTCTCTTCCTTCAGAGGGCGAATGTCGAGAATACATTCATGTGCCACGCGGTGATCACGGCCAGTATACAGCACTGGATAAGCCTCTTTCAGGCGAGTCGCTATATAGTTGGCATTCAGAATCGCGACCTGGCTCGCTTGCTTCAACCCTTCCGCGCCCATCATACGGATATACATCCAGCTGATTGGCAGAATCGAGGCGCTGCCGAACGGTGCTGCAGAAACTGCGCCCTGTTGGGTTGTCACACCGTCAATTTGCACCACGCTGTGGCCCGGTACAAAAGGTGCCAGGTGTGCTTTCACGCCAATTGGTCCCATGCCTGGGCCGCCGCCGCCGTGCGGAATACAGAAGGTTTTATGCAGGTTAAGGTGTGAAACATCCGCACCGATATACCCTGGGGTGGTGATACCCACCTGGGCATTCATGTTGGCACCGTCAAGGTAAACCTGGCCGCCGAACTGATGGACGATCTGGCACACCTCACGGATGGTTTCTTCATACACGCCGTGGGTCGACGGGTACGTCACCATGATACAAGACAGCTCTTCACCTGCTTGTTCTGCCTTGATGCGCAGATCGTGCAGATCAATGTTGCCATTCTTGTCGCAAGCCACCACGACCACACTCATGCCTGCCATTTGAGCAGAAGCCGGGTTGGTACCGTGGGCAGAGCTTGGGATCAGGCAGATATGACGGCCCGCTTCGTTACGGCTTTCATGGTAACGGCGGATTGCCAGCAGACCGGCGTATTCACCCTGTGCACCTGAGTTCGGTTGCATGCAGACCGCATCATAACCGGTTAATTGCACCAACCATTGTGACAGTTGGCCGATCATCTGCTGATAACCTGCCGCCTGCTCTGGTGGGCAGAACGGGTGCAGTTCGGAGAATTCAGGCCAGGTAATCGGAATCATTTCCGCAGCGGCGTTCAGTTTCATGGTGCATGAACCCAGTGGGATCATCGCCTGATTGAGCGCCAAGTCTTTACGTTCCAGGCGATGCATATAACGCATCATCTCGGTTTCGCTGTGGTAGCGGTTGAAGACAGGGTGGGTCAGGATTGGCTCCTGACGCAGCATACCGGCCGGGATCGACTGGCTGCTTTTGCTCACTGCCGCATCCAGCGCGTCAATGTCCAGGCCGTGGTTGTCGCCGGCCAGCAAGGCGAACAGGGTCTGCACGTCTTCACGTGAGGTGGCTTCATCCAGTGTGATACCTACTGCGCCGTGAATATCGGTGCGTAAGTTGATACCGAAGCTCAACGCGCGTTCCAGGACCGCAGCCTTGTCTTTCACTTCCACGGTCAGGGTGTCGAACCAGGTTTTGTGGCGCAGTTGCAGGCCGGCCTTTTGCAGCCCAGCAGCCAAAATGTCGGTCAGGCGATGAATGCGCCCGGCGATACGCTGCAGGCCCTGTGGGCCGTGGTACACCGCATACAGGCTGGCGATGTTGGCCAGCAGAACCTGCGATGTACAGATATTCGAGTTGGCTTTCTCGCGACGAATGTGTTGCTCACGGGTTTGCATCGCCATACGCAGCGCTGTGTTACCGGCAGCATCGCGTGAAACCCCAATGATACGGCCCGGCATCGAGCGTTTGAACTCATCCCGACAAGAGAAGAAAGCAGCATGTGGCCCACCGTAGCCCATAGGGACACCAAAGCGCTGCGCGGAACCGAATACCACGTCTGCGCCCTGCTTGCCCGGTGCAGTCAGCAACACCAACGCCATAATGTCAGCGGCCACGCTGGTGACAATCTTGCGGTTTTTCAGTTCGGCCAGCAGTGCGCTGTAATCGTGCAGTTCACCGGTGGTGCCAACCTGTTGCAGCAGTACGCCAAACACACCCTGCAACTCCAGTACTTTTTCAGCTTTATCGACGATAACTTCAAAGCCAAAGGTTTCAGCACGGGTGCGTACAACGTCCAGCGTCTGAGGATGTACGTCATCAGCGACGAAGAAACGGTTAGCGTCTTTCAGCTTGCTGGCGCGCTTGGCCAACGCCATCGCTTCGGCAGCGGCGGTGGCTTCGTCCAGCAATGAAGCGGATGCCAGATCCAGACCGGTCAGATCAAGGGTCACGGTTTGGAAGTTCAGCAGCGCCTCAAGACGGCCCTGTGACACTTCCGGCTGATAAGGGGTATAAGCGGTGTACCAGCCTGGGTTTTCCAGCATGTTACGCAGGATCACCGGTGGCGTCAGCACCGCGCTGTAACCCATACCGATATAGGATTTGTAGCGCTGATTCTGAGAGGCAATCGCCTTCAGTTCTGCCAACGCCTGATGTTCAGTAGCCGCATCACCCACCGGCGGCGGCGCAGGCAGTTGAATGTCTGCCGGCACAATCTGTTGGATCAGCGCGTTGAGCGAGCGTGCGCCCACCGCTTCCAGCAACTGCTGCTGTTGTTCTGCAGAAGAGCCGATATGGCGTTCGATGAACGCTTCGCTGTGTTCAAGTTGGCTGAGTGTCTGAGTCATTGCTACAAATTCCTGAATTCTGGCGTGGTACGGGATATAGCCTGTTCTATAACTAAAACGCCTTCCTATTAAGACCCTAGGTCAAGGCGTTACATACTCAATGGATTTCAAGTTGCCGCGAGGCGACCAGTTTGCTTATCCCCAGTGGCTTACTTTAGTCAGCTACTGGGGTAAGCATGTGCAGATAACAACGCTGCAGCTTGAAAGACGAAGAGTATGCCGATTACTCGTCGATAGAGGCCTGGTAAGCACCGGCATCAAGCAGGTTAGCCAGTTCACTTTCGTCTGACGCTTTAATCTGGAACAGGAAACCTTCACCGTAAGGCTCGCTGTTCACCAGCTCCGGGGAACCTTCCAGTTCAACGTTTACCGCAACGATTTCACCGCTGATTGGCGAATAAATGTCCGAGGCCGCTTTGACAGATTCAGCCACGGCGCAATCTTCGCCAGCGGCCACAACACGGCCCACTTCTGGCAAATCAACAAACACCATGTCGCCCAGCAGTTCCTGCGCGTGTTCGGTGATACCTACGGTGTAAACGCCGTTACCTTCTGAACGAACCCATTCGTGTGAGGACGCATATTTCAATTCTGTTGGCACATTGCTCATAGCCAGCTACTCCTTCGAAGAAATAATTTCCCTGCGTCTTTCACACCGCAGCGTTGTTGGCCGCAGCGCAAAATCCATGGGGAATAACCAATAAAAAATTAATGAGTCAGGGGCTTACCGGCACGCACAAACCCAGGTTTGGTGACCTTAACCGGCATTTCGCGGTTGCGGATCTGTACGATGGCCTGTTCGCCGATGCCTGCAGGGACGCGGGCCAGGGCAATACTGAAGCCCAGGGTCGGCGAGAATGAGCCGCTGGTGATCACCCCTTCGTGCGTCTGGCCTGCCGCATCAGTGAAACGCACCGGCAGCTCATTACGTAATACGCCTTTTTCCGTCATGATCAAGCCGACCAGTTGCTCGGTGCCCAATTCACGCTGTTTTTCCAGCGCGTCGCGGCCGATGAACTGACGATCTTCCGGCTGCCAGGCAATGGTCCAGCCCATGTTGGCGGCCAATGGCGAAATGCCTTCGTCCATCTCTTGCCCGTACAGATTCATGCCGGCTTCCAGACGCAGCGTGTCGCGTGCGCCCAGGCCCGCCGGCTTAACGCCAGCCGCCAGCAGTTTCTGCCAGAAGTCCACAACCTGCTCTTTTGGCAGCGCAATTTCATAACCCGCTTCGCCGGTATAACCGGTGGTCGCGATAAACAGATCCCCGGCCTGTACGCCGAAGAACGGCTTCATGCCTTCAACGGCGTTTTTTTGTTCTGGGGTAAATAAGGTGCCGGCACGCTCTTTGGCCTGTGGGCCTTGCACCGCAACCAGCGCCAAATCGTCACGCACCGTCAGGGCTACGCCGTACGGAGCGGCATGCTCTTCGATCCAGGCCAGGTCTTTGTCGCGCGTGGCGGAGTTCACCACCAGGCGGAAATAATCTTCAGTAAGGAAGTAAACGATCAGGTCGTCGATCACGCCGCCGGACGCATTCAACATGCCGGTGTACAGCGCTTTACCCGGTTGGGTGAGCTTGGCAACATCGTTTGCCAACAGGTAACGCAGGAACTCGCGGGTACGGGCACCGCGCAGATCTACAATGGTCATATGGGAGACGTCAAACATACCGGCATCCTGACGCACGGCGTGGTGCTCATCGATCTGGGAACCGTAATGCAGTGGCATCATCCAGCCATGAAAATCTACCATACGCGCACCGCACGCCACGTGCTGGTCGTACAATGGGGTTTGCTTTGCCATCTTTTCCCTCACTCCACAAATCCCCGCAATAATTCAAACCGCCGCGCTGTTGGCTGCTCTTCTCACCCGAATCACCTACTCATGCAAGCTCATCGTGCTCGATCGGTTGCCGCCGCGATACAACTCGAATTATTTAGGGTATTTAACATTACGATGATAGCGCCCAAAGACGGCTAACCGCCGTGACGCAAACGATACCTTTGCCCTGACGTTAGCACCGAACGCCCCCATTAACCATAAGATAAAATAGGTTTGGCGTCGTTCAGGGGCAGTAAAATACCGGGCTAGTGTGCAGAGTTTTTGACTGGAAAAATGCGCTTTAAGGCACAAAACCAACAATTAAAGCACCAAAAATCCAAAGTTATATAACAAACCCACGGTCGGATGCGGAATTTCGACTTTTGATAACCGAACATTGAATTAGAAAAACTAATGCTAAAATCGGCATGAAATTAGATTATTTCAAATGAAGAGTGATATAAGAAAAAGCGATGGGTAAAAGGCACAGGGTTATGCCTTCGAGATCGACGTTAATGCGGGGAAATGAGGCAGAGAGGCCTGATGACCTCTCTCAGAATACGGTCAGGCCAACCACTCCGGCAGATCGTTCAGGCCCATCGCCTGACGTACCAGCTTAGGCTTCACGCCTGGCAGGCTGTCGGCGAGGCGTAGCCCAACATCACGCAGCAGTTTCTTCGCGGGGTGGTTGCCATCGAACAGCTCGCGGAACCCCTGCATGCTGGCCAGCATGACCGCCGCGCCGTGCTTACGGCGGCGCTCATAGCGACGCAGATACAGATGCTGACCAATGTCTTTGCCCTGACGTTGCAAACGGCGCAGTTCGGCAATCAGCTCCGCTGCATCCATAAAGCCCAGGTTGACCCCTTGACCCGCCAACGGATGCACAGTGTGTGCCGCATCCCCCACCAACGCCAAACGGTGTGCAGCAAAGCTGCGCGCGTAACGCCCGGTCAACGGGAAGGTCTGACGTTCGCTTTCCAGGGTACAGGTACCGAGACGCAAATCAAACGCCATCGCCAGCTCACGGTCGAACTGCTCTGGTTCCAATTTTTTCAGGCGTTCAGCCTCTTCCGGCGACACCGACCAAACGATCGAGCTTAAATGCGGATCGTTGAACGGCAGAAACGCCAGGATGCCATCGCCATGAAACACCTGCCGCGCCGTCGCCAAATGTGGCTCCTCGGTACGGATGGTGGCGACCAGCGCATGATGACGGTAGTCCCAGAAGGTCAAAGGAATATCGGCATGCTGGCGCAGCCAGGAATGGGCTCCGTCGGCGCCAATCACCAGCCGGGCGGTCAGCATGCGGCCATCCTCCAGCGTGATAAAAGCGTCGTTTTCGCCCCAGGCGACTTGCTTGAGCTTGGCTGGGGTAATCAGCGTAACATCACTCAAGCTTTCCGCCCGCTTCCACAAGGCTTGTTGAATCACTGTGTTTTCAATGATATGACCGAGATGGCTAAAGCCACACTCATCGCCACGGAAGGCAATCTTGCCGAAACTGTCGCGATCCCACACTTCCATCGCGTTATAGGCGCTGGCACGCAGGTTGAGGATCTCGTCCCACACGCCAATGTGTTGCAGCAGACGCTCGCTCGCAGCGTTGATAGCGGATACACGCAGCGCTGGCTGTGGCTGCAGCGGCGTCATATCTGGCTGCTGGTGCTCCAGCACGGCAACGCGCAGGCCACTGCCCTGCAAACCGCAGGCCATTGCCAACCCCACCATACCGCCACCGGCGATAACCACGTCAAATGATTGCATGCTGCTTAATTTCCTTAAATGACTCGCTATGCAGCCATTGCACAGCGATGTGGGCGTAGCACGCTACGCCCTTACTTAGACACCGCTTAACGATCTACCCAGCCCAACGTTCGCTTGGCAAAGGCATCTCGCACAGCCGGTAACTGGGCCATTGCCATCAGGCCCAGATTGCGCCCCACGACCAAGGGAGCGTAACGATTGGCAAACAACCGGATCAAACCGTCGGTCACGCCAATGGTCGCCTGCTGATCTTGCTGTCGCCGTTGTTGATAACGGCTCAACAACGCATAACCGCCGGGATCTTCCCCTGCATGCTGCGCTTCTGCCAGCGTTTCCGCCAGAGACATCACGTCACGCAGGCCAAGATTGAACCCCTGACCGGCGATCGGATGCAACGTCTGTGCGGCATTACCCACCAGCGCCAGACGATGGCTGACATGCTGATTGGCCGTCAGCAGGCTGAGCGGATAGCTGTGACGTTTGCCGGCGCGAAGAATACGCCCCAACCGCCAGCCAAACGCCTGCTGTAATTCACTGATAAAACGCGCATCGTCCCAGGCATCGACCTGTTGGCGATCCTCACGCGCGTGACACCACACCAGTGAGCTGCGCCCCTGGGACATGGGCAACAGCGCCAATGGCCCATGGCGGGTGAAACGTTCAAAGGCACGCCCCTGTGGATCTTCTGCGGTCGTGACGTTGGCAATGGTGGCAAACTGCGGGTATTCACGCTGCTGCCATTGCAGATTACAGGCCTGCGCCAGTGCCGAACGCGAACCGTCCGCCGCTACCAGCAGTTTCCCGCTGATACGCTGACCGTTATCCAGCAGCACTTCTGCCTGCTCTGCCGTGCGCACCACATCAACCACTTTGGCTGGGCAGTGCAGCGTGACGCCCGGCGCCTTGGCCAGCAGTGCAAATAGCCGTTGGCCTGCGTCGTGCAGCTCGATCACCTGCCCCAGTGCATCAACCTGGTAATCTTGCGCATATAAATTAACGAACCCGGCGTGGCCGCGATCGCTAACGTGCACCTGGGTGATGGCTGTCGCACAGTCACGCAGCGCCGGCCAAACACCAATGCGCGTCAACTGCTGGCAGGTGCCCTGCGCCAAAGCAATAGCGCGGGCGTCGAACCCCGGGTGGCTGCGATCGTCCGGCCGGGTCGCTTCGACCAAATCAACCGCCAATCGTCCCTGAGTAAGCGACGAGATAGCCAGCGCCAGGGTCGCGCCCGCCATGCCGCCACCAACGATAATTACGCTCATGCGATTACCTTGCCGCCGCCATCAGGGCTTCAATGGCGTCGGCGTCTTTCACTACGCTGGCGGTCAAGTTCTCATTGCCGTTAGCGGTGATCAAAATGTCGTCTTCGATGCGAATGCCCAGACCACGGTATTCTTCCGGCACGTCAGCATCCGGTGCGATATACAGCCCAGGCTCGACGGTAAACACCATGCCTGGTTCAAGCGTACGGTCGCGGTTTGGCGTACCGTAATGCCCGACGTCGTGCACATCCAGCCCCAACCAGTGGCCAAGCCCATGCATGTAGAACTGACGATGCGCCTGTTCGGCGATCAGCTGCTCGACGTCACCTTTCAAGATCCCCAGCTCAACCAGCCCGGTGATCATGATGCGCACGACCTCATCATTGACCTCACGGATGCTGGTGCCCGGTTTGAACAACGCCAGGGCTCGCGTCAACGACGCCAGCACAATGTCATACACCGCACGTTGTGGCCGGCTGAATTTGCCGTTGACCGGGAAGGTACGGGTAATGTCGCCCGCATAGCCTTTATATTCACAACCCGCATCGACCAGTACCAGGTCCCCATCACGCAATTCACTTTCGTTCTCGGTGTAGTGCAGGATGCAGGCGTTTTCACCCCCGCCGACGATGGTGTTATAAGACGGGTAACGGGCACCGAAGCGGGTAAATTCGTGATGAATTTCCGCCTCAAGCTGATACTCGAACATCCCGGGGCGGCATTTCTGCATCGCGCGGGTATGGGCCAATGCACTGATTTCGCCAGCCCGGCGCATTATCGCCATCTCTTCAGACGATTTGAACAGGCGCATTTCATGCACCCATGGACGCCAGTCAGTCAGGGTCGCCGGTGCCTGCAGGTTTTGGCGGAATCCCTTACGCAGCGTGTCCAGCGCAATGAACAGGATCTGATCGGCATAGGCATATTGACCCTGCGCGTGGTAAACCACGTCCAGTCCATTGAGCAGCAGGGGTAATTGCTCGTTGATTTCATCGAACGACAGCGCACGATCTACGCCCAGCTTCGCCGGGGCAGCATCTTGTCCCAGGCGGCGGCCAAACCAGATTTCCGCCGTCAGATCACGCACGCGGTTAAACAGTACGCTGTGGTTATGCGTCTCGTCGCTCTTCACCAGAATCAACACCGCTTCCGGCTCGTTGAAACCAGTCAGATACCAGAAATCGCTGTTCTGACGGTAAGGGTATTCTGTGTCTGCACTGCGCGTTGCTTCCGGCGCAGAGAAAATAATTGCCGCGCTGGCCGGAGCCATTTTCGCCAACAGCGCCTGACGGCGGCTGTTGAATTCCTGCTGAGTCATCACCTTCT
This sequence comes from Serratia sp. CoH_122_TC_1, assembly GCF_058191755.1. Taxonomy (NCBI): domain Bacteria; kingdom Pseudomonadati; phylum Pseudomonadota; class Gammaproteobacteria; order Enterobacterales; family Yersiniaceae; genus Serratia; species Serratia sp. CoH_122_TC_1. Next base: position 36,263 of record NZ_JBXWLA010000010.1, on the reverse strand, counting down.
CCTGAAATCAATCTGCCTGTGCTCACGGCCATTTAAGGACGTGAATTCGGATGTTTAGTGCAAGGTCGGCTTGGCATTTTCCGGTGCCGTTGGTTTGCGGCGGGTAAATTCGGTATGGCATAAAATGGCGGCGACACGAACGTACTCCACCACTTCTTCCAGAGAGTGCTCAAGCTCTTCCTGATCTTCGTCTTCGTCATAACCGAGCTGGGCGATATTGCGCAGATCGTCGATCGCCTCACCCACTTCGTCTTTCACCTGGGCCAATTTCGGCTGCATCATGCCGAGCCCAAGCAGGAAATGATTTACCCAACCGGCCAATGCATCCGCGCGGTCGAACACGCTGACCGTTTCGCCTTCCGGCATCATCAGTTGGAACATGAAATCGTCGTCTTCTAAGGTTTCACGCGTAATTTCATAAAGTTGCTGCAACGGCAAGCTCAGTGCCTGCGGGAAGGCCACGCCTTCATTCGTCAGATCATAGACCAGAGATTGCCAGCCAGCGTCTTGGCTGCCACCGCACAACAGGCCGCTGAGCAGGCCGTGCATTTCTGCTGCGGTTAATGCCACCGCTTGCTGGTTAAGAGCAACGGTCAAAGATTGGTAACTTGGAAATGTATTCTGTATAGACATGCGCATTCGTCATCGTTGGCAGGATAAGTTCGTGTTATGCTACCACCAAGGTCCGTCGCTGTACCAGATAAGCGCGACACCTCAGTGGCTAGTTATAATCGTGATGTGTCAGATCTCACACACTGCCGGCAAGGATCAAAATGATGCTAAATACGCATTTTGAAACCCTTTTTTGACTGGTAATGTCTGTCGCAGTAGATTACAACCAGGTACTGAAAAAGGGGTTGTATCTTGGTACCGAGGTATATATAGTGGCGCCCGCTTTGGTTGGCCCGGTAAGGGTAGGCTGGGGCTGGCGCGAAATTTAGGCAGGAAGGTGGCATGTCTGCACAACCAGTAGATATTCAAATTTTTGGTCGCTCTTTAAGAGTCAATTGCCCGCCAGAACAACAAGATGCGTTGAACATGGCCGCGGTCGATCTTAACGAACGGTTGCAAGATCTTAAAGTTCGCACTAGAGTCACAAATACTGAGCAGCTCGTTTTCATCGCAGCATTGAACGTTTGTCACGAACTTGCTCAAGAACGGTTGAAAACCCGTGATTATGCGTCCAATATGGAACAACGCATTCGTATGCTGCAACAGACCATTGAACAAGCGTTGCTTGAACAAGGTCGCATCTCTGAACGTCAGGATGCACAATTCGAATAACTTAAGTTGCTGAGATCCAAGGTTTCGGCAACGAGTAAAAAATTTCTCTGAGATGTTCGCCAGCGGGCCAGTCCCCTGAGCCGATATTTAGTACCAACAGAATGTGATGATCCGCGATCGGTGTGCATGCTCGGCCCGCCGAGAAGCCTTAAGATTGCGACAGCACGTTCACCTTGAACCATGGGTTCAAGGGTTACAGCCTGCGACGGCATCTCGGAGATTCCCCTTCCTCAGCGGTAAGTGTGCTGACTATGTCCTTTCAAGCCCAATATGCCCAACAGCGGCAAAATATCCGACAGCAAATCCGCCAACGTCGACGTGCTTTAACACCAGAACAACAACACAACTTTGCCCAGCAAACAGCCGAACGCATTGCGGCACATCCGCGTATTCTGGCAGCGCAAAGCGTCGCGGTATTTTTATCCTTTGATGGTGAGCTGGACACGCGTCCGCTGATTGAACGGTTATGGCAGTCAGGCAAGCGGGTTTATCTGCCCGTGCTGCATCCGTTCAGCCCCGGCAATCTGCTGTTCCTGCGCTATACCCCGGAAACGCCGCTGGCTAGCAACCGCTTCAATATCCGTGAGCCACAACTCGACGTGCGCCACGTGCTGCCTTTAAATTCGTTAGACGTGGTGCTAACGCCATTGGTGGCATTTGACAGCACAGGCCAGCGGTTAGGGATGGGCGGCGGCTTCTACGATCGCACCTTGCAAAACTGGCAGCAAACTGGCCCTTACCCCATCGGGTTAGCCCATGACTGCCAACAAGTGGAACAGATACCGGTGGAACATTGGGATATCCCGCTGCCGGAAATCGTGACCCCGTCGCAGAATTGGGCTTGGCAGATAGCGCAATAGCAAAAGGCCGGATAAATCCGGCCTTTGGGTTACAACGTTTTCAATCAGAGCAGCAAGCGAGAACGGATGGTGCCGGCAATTGCCTTCATACGTTGCAGTGCAGCGTCGGCACGTTCGGTTTCCGCGTCAATGTCGATGACCACGTAGCCGATTTCCGGGCCAGTTTGCAGGTACTGCGCAGCAATGTTCACCCCTTCTTCCGCGAAAATCTGGTTAATTTGCGTCAGTATGCCAGGGCGGTTTTCATGAATATGCAGCAGGCGGCTTACGTTAGCACTGTGTGCAGGCAACGACACTTCAGGGAAGTTGACCGCAGACAGCGTCGAGCCGTTGTCGGAGTATTTCGCCAGTTTGCCTGCGACTTCGTCACCGATATTTTCCTGCGCTTCCTGAGTCGAACCGCCAATGTGCGGGGTCAGGATCACATTATCGAACTCGCACAGCGGTGAGTTAAACGGCTCGCTGTTGGTAGCTGGCTCTTCCGGGAACACGTCAATCGCCGCGCCGGCTAAGTGTTTGCTGGCCAGTACGTTACACAGCGCAGGGATATCAACCACAGTGCCGCGTGAGGCGTTGATCAGAATAGAACCTGGCTTCATCAGCGCCAGCTCTTCTGCACCCATCATGTTCTTGGTCGACGGAGTTTCCGGCACGTGCAGCGTCACTACGTCGCTCATGTTGAGCAAATCGGACAGGTGGCGAACCTGCTGTGCATTACCTAATGGCAGCTTGTTCTCAATATCGTAAAAGAACACTTTCATGCCCAGGCCTTCGGCCAGGATGCCCAACTGGGTACCGATATGACCGTAGCCAATAATTCCCAGCTTCTTGCCACGCGCTTCAAACGAGCCAACGGCCAGTTTTTGCCATTCACCCCGGTGCGCTTTGGCGTTAGCGGACGGAATACCGCGCAGCATCAGCAGCAGTTCGCCCAGCACCATTTCGGCCACGGATCGGGTATTAGAGAAAGGTGCGTTAAACACCGGAACGCCGCGTTTGGTCGCCGCTTTCAGATCAACCTGGTTAGTACCGATACAGAAACACCCCACCGCCACCAGCTTTTCTGCGGCAGCGAAAACCTCTTCGGTCAGATGCGTACGCGATCGGATGCCGACGAAGTGAGCATCGCGAATGGATGCCTTAAGCGATTCGGTGTCTAACGCACCTTTGTGATATTCAATGTTGGTATATCCGGCTGCCAGCAGATTATCTACCGTGCTCTGATGAACCCCTTCCACCAACAGGAATTTAATCCTGTCTTTCTCCAATGATACTTTTGCCATTTACCCGACCCTATGTTCAGACTTCAGAAGCGGCTGTTGTCAAACAGCACCCATCCAACATAACAAAAATAACGCAGGCGGCAATACAAACGATTGCCCGCCCGCCAGTACAAGGCTCAGGGTTGTCGGCGGTTTCTGGTAGAAAATGCCATAGGGAAAGAATTAGACAGGAGCTTCGTGGAGCTAACGCTCATAATGTGACATATGTCACCAAATTTGGCGCTTTTAATAAAAGATATTTTAGCCAGTGAATTATTCGGTCTGGTGGGATCCAAGATCCTATACCACAGGGGCACTGCCTGCTGCGCCCCTGCGGAGAGATTCTTTATTTGATGACTTTCACACCCTCAGGTGTCCCAACCAGCGCCACATCGGCACCACGGTTGGCGAACAGACCGACAGTGACAACGCCGGCAATACCGTTAATTTTATTTTCCAACGCAATGGCATCGACGATGTTCAGGTTATGTACATCGAGGATCACGTTGCCGTTATCGGTCAGTACATTCTGGCGATACTCTGGCAGACCGCCCAGTTTCACCAGCTCACGTGCGACGTAGGAACGCGCCATCGGGATCACTTCCACGGGCAACGGGAATTTACCCAGTACGTCGACCTGCTTGGTCGAATCGACGATACAGATAAACTTACGCGCAATGGCGGCAATGATTTTTTCACGCGTCAGCGCAGCGCCGCCGCCTTTGATCATCTGCATCTGGCGGTTGATTTCATCGGCCCCATCGACATAGATATCCAGCGAATCCACTTCATTGCTGTCGAACACGTGGATGCCGAGGCTTTTCAGCTTGGCCGTGGAAGCGTCAGAGCTGGACACCGCCCCTTCGATTTGGTGCTTGATCGAGCCGAGTGCATCAATAAAATGGGCGGCGGTCGAGCCCGTGCCAACACCGACGATGGTGCCTGGGGTAACGTAATCCAGCGCTGCCCAGCCCACCGCTTTTTTCAGTTCATCCTGCGTCATAATATGTCCCTTGCCTCTGTACGAAAACGTGTGCGTATTATAGGGTAAATCGCTATTTTTCACTCAGGCAGGATCACACTTCTTTGCCCTAAGCCGCATTTTTAGGCGCATCGCGGCAATATGTCCCGGTGATTTTCCACCTGTAAAACGCCAGAGATGTGGCATAGTGCCTGTATCAATTTACTTTAAGGGATATCTTTCCGATGAAACGCCCAGACTATCGAACGCTACAAGCGCTGGACGCGGTGATCCGTGAGCGTGGCTTTGAGCGCGCCGCGCAAAAACTTTGTATCACCCAATCGGCAGTATCCCAGCGCATCAAGCAGTTGGAAAACCTGTTCGGCCAGCCGCTGTTGGTACGCACCGTGCCGCCTCGGCCGACCGAACAGGGCCAGAAGCTGCTGGCGTTGCTGCATCAGGTTGAATTGCTGGAAGAAGAGTGGCTGGGTAACGACACCGGCATTGATACGCCGCTGCTGCTGTCGCTGGCGGTTAATGCCGACAGCCTGGCGACCTGGCTGCTGCCGGCATTAAAGCCGGTACTGACCGATTCCCCTATCCGCCTGAATTTGCAGGTGGAAGACGAAACACGTACTCAGGAACGCCTGCGGCGCGGTGAAGTGGTCGGTGCGGTGAGTATCCAGCCACAACCGCTGCCAAGCTGCCTGGTGGATCAACTGGGCGCACTGGACTATCTGTTTGTCGCCTCAAAAGGCTTTGCCGAGCGTTACTTCCCGAATGGCGTTACGCGTTCCGCGCTGCTGAAAGCGCCCGCGGTCGCGTTCGATCATCTCGACGATATGCATCAGGCTTTCCTGCAGCAGAACTTTGATCTGTCGCCGGGCAGCGTCCCCTGCCATATCGTGAACTCATCGGAGGCCTTCGTGCAGTTGGCACGCCAAGGCACCACCTGCTGCATGATCCCGCATCTGCAGATTGAGAAAGAGTTGGATTCAGGTGAGCTTATCGATCTGACGCCGGGCTTGTTCCAACGCCGCATGTTGTTCTGGCACCGCTTCGCGCCAGAAAGCCGCATGATGCGTAAGGTGACCGATGCCCTGCTGGAACATGGCCGCCAGGTTCTGCGCCAGGATTAAATGCAAAAGGTTCGCCGTGGCGAACCTTTTGAGGGCGTTGACAAAGTGCTCTGTTGTTTCATCGTAGGGGCGCCGCATGCTGCGCCCGTTAGCATCATCAATGGGTACATCGGGTCGAACATGTTCGACCCCTACCGGTTTAGCCCCTGCGTAGTTTTGCCAACACTTCGTACTATTGCGCCGCGTTGCGCTGCAACTCAAACACCACATCCACCTGATCGTCAAAGTGAATGCTCTGCTGTTCGTAGGTTTGTGCCACGTCGCTCTCCGCCGCTGCGCCCACCGCTTTGTACATACGCGCTACTGGCATCGGCTGGTAGTTAGCGACATGATAACGAATGCTGTAAACCGGCCCCAGCTTGGCGTTAAAGCCTTTGGCTAATGAAGCCGCCTGCTGCGTCGCATTCTCGATGGCTTTCTGGCGCGCCTGTTCACGATAGACGTCCGGTTTCGCGACGCCCAATTCCACGGCGCGGATCTCATTGAGGCCGGATTTCAATGCGCCGTCCAGCAGCTCATTCAGCTTATCCAACTGGCGTAACGTCACCTGCACCTGGCGTACGGCACGGTAGCCTTTCAGCACTGACTCACCGGTTTTCAGGTAATCGTATTCCGGCTGAGTACGCAGGTTGGCAGCGCTGATGTCTTTCTTCTCAATATTGTTTTTTTGCAGGAAATCAAAGTATTGCGCGACACGTTCGTCGACCTGCTTTTTCGCCTGTGCCGCGTCTTTGGACGATACGCTCACCTCGATCGCCAGAGTGGCGATATCCGGTGTCGCATCAACGCTGGATGTACCCGAGGTTACCACGTGTGGCCCTTCTGGCACTTCAGCCGCTTGCAGCGCCAGAGGTAATGTCCCTAATCCAATCATTGCGGCCATAGCCAATGCTTTAAGCTTCACAGTGTCTCCTTGATGACAGGCTGTAACTGATTACCGACTTTTCTCTACCGAGAACAGCCGGTTCCTTGGCATCAAACGTAGCATATCGCACGGGCTTTTGAATTCGGATTAGTGACAAATTCTTATAAACTTGCCCCCTGCCAGGCCAATTGCAAGGCAATGCCCCACATCACTACGCCGACCAGCGTATTGATGACGCGTTGCGCCATTTGAGTTTTCAACCACGGCGCCAGCCAAGAGGCCAGCAACGCCAACGCGAAGAACCAAACGATGGAAGCACTCACCGCCCCCAGCGCAAACCAGGAGCGCACGTCCGGTGCCAGTTGGCCTCCCAGGCTGCCCAGCACAACGAAAGTATCAAGGTAAACATGTGGGTTCAGCCAGGTTACCGCCAACATGGTGACCACCAGCCGCCAACGGCTCTGCTTCATTTCCTCCGCCGTGGCCAGCGTCAAATGGCGACTGAATGCGGTGCGAAATGCGCCCCAGCCATACCATAACAAGAAGGCCACGCCGCCCCAGGTAACCAATGCCAGCAGTAACGGCGAACGGCTCAGTAAGGCGCTACCACCAAAAATGCCGGCGCAGATCAACACAATGTCGCTCAATGCACACAGCGACGCGATCATCAGATGATACTGACGGCGTATCCCCTGATTCATCACAAAAACATTTTGCGGACCCAACGGCAGGATCATCGCCGCGCTCAGGGCAAAGCCCTGCAAAAAGACAGCTAACATGGAATTCCTCACAGAAAAAAGCACCGTTCAGCGGCGCGTGTCGGTCAACACGCGCATCATATGAGGAAAAAATTATTAGGTGAAATTGATACTTCTAATCAACTATCAGAAATACTAATAATCAGGCAGGAATGACAAACCCCAGTTCTTGAGAAATACGCTGCGCGGTCGCCAACACCGGTTTAATCAAGGCCTTAACACCAATCTGCTGCAGTTTGGCGGTGGGTAACGAGACCGACACCGCATAGGGAACCCGCTGCTGAATATCAAACACCGGGGCCGCCACGCAGGACACTCCCAGCTCATTCTCTTCACGGTCCATTGCCATGCCGCGCAGGCGAATATCGGCCAGTTCCTCATACATCTTCGGCAATTCGGTGATGGTATTACGCGTCAGCGTCTGGATCTCATGCTGATGAGTTTGCCAGTAGTGATCCGGGTAATCGCTGTTGCCGTAGGCCATAAAAATCTTGCCCATCGCCGAGCAATACAGGGGCATATGCTGGCCAATATAGGCACGGGTGCGCATCATGCCGGTCGTCGGCTCAAGCTTGTAGATCAAAATGACGTGGTCGTCTTCGCGGCTGGAGAAGTTTACCGTCTCCCCCACTTCCAGATTGAGCTGTTCCAGATGCGGCGCAGCAACATGGATGATATTCAGTGAAGACAGCGCCTTCTGCCCCACAGAAATAAACTTGGTCGTCAGCCGATAGCTGCCGGGCGAGGGTGCCTGGGTAACATAGCCGCTGGTATGCAGCCCTTGCAGCAAGCGATGAACGGTACTTTTGTTCATGCCGGCCAGCTCAGACAGGTGCGCCAACGGGCAGCCATTCGGGAAGTTGCTCAGGATCTCAATCAATTGCAAACCACGGAACAGGCTTTGGCTGCCCATAGGCTTGTCTTTCTTGTCATCTTTCTCGTCAACAGCTTTCAGGCTCATAGCGCAATTTCTCCAGTGTCGAGCCGCCAGCCAACGCCACGGCGTGGTAAGCGGGCTCTTTGCCGGGAATGTTACCCCAAGGCCCGCATCAGGTGAAGACGGAACGCCGTTTCATTGTCCGTAGTGGGTTAAAAATGCGCAACATTTCGCTAACCGCCGAAGTGAGTTATACGTCACAATTCCGCAAAGAGACAAATAACCAATTGTTTTAAAACAACAATTAAAAACCGTCTGGCTTTGCTTTAGATCGGCGTTCGGCATATTATTTTTGAAATTGAATTTCGTATATTGAAATTTAATGACGATATAAACACCAGTTCGCACACGCCGATCGCGTATGCAGGTACCAGGGGCGCATCACATGACACCAGATAATGCGGAACAACCCATTCTTACCCTCAGCCATATTGTTAAGCGCTTTGGCGGCAACGTCGCGGTGAATGACGTGAGTCTGCAGGTGATGCCAGGCGAAGTCCTGGCCCTGCTGGGCGAAAATGGCGCCGGCAAATCGACACTGATCAAAGTGCTGGCCGGGGTTTACCCACGTGATAGCGGCGACATCCGGTTTCAAGGGAACAGCATAGCCTCCGCCGCCGCGATAAAAAGTGACAGCCGCCAGCCTATTGCCTTTATTCATCAGGATCTCGGGCTGATCGAATGGATGACGGTAGCGGAAAATATGGCACTGGTCATGGGTTTTCCACGCCGCTTCGGCCTGATCGACTGGCGAGCCATTCGCCGCCGCGCCGTTCAGGCACTTCAGGATGTCGGCATCGCCTTGGATCCCGACGCCAGAGTCTTCGAACTGTCGCGTACCGAAAAATCCTTGCTGGCAATCGCCCGGGCCGTGGCGGTTAACGCAGAGCTGCTGGTGTTGGATGAACCCACAGCCTCGCTGCCTGCCAACGACGTACGTCACCTGTTTGCTGTGATCAACCGGCTGCGCGACAAAAAAGTCGGCATGATTTATGTCACCCATAGGTTGGATGAAGTGATCGAGATCGCCGATCGCGTTTGCGTCATGCGTGACGGACGTTACGTCGCGGGTGGCAATACCGCTGATTACTCACTGCGTGATCTGGTGCAGATGATAGTGGGCGAAGCCATGGCGGACGATCAACGCGAACCCTTACCGGAAAATCGCCCGCCGGTCCTGCAGATCAATAACGTCACCGTGGGTGATATCGGCCCGGTCAGCTTCAGCCTGCAACCCGGCGAAATGTTGGCGCTGGCTGGCCTACGCGGTGCCGGACAGGAAGAAATTGGCCGCTTACTGTTCGGCCTACGTCACGCCGACGAGGGTGAAATCCGCTTTCGCGACCAGGCCTATACCGCCGCGAGCCCGCAGCAAGCTATGGCCTGCGGGGTTTCGCTGGTGGCGGGCGACCGCACCGGCGAGAGCCTGGTGATGTCGATGAGCGTGCGTGAAAACCTGTTTATCAACCCCTGCGCCAGCGGCCACAAACTGTTGTCGCGCTACAGCCGCCGGGCCGAGATCGGCGCCAGCTGGTGGAAAGTGCAGCTGTTCGACGTACGGCCCAAGGACGTCAATATCGATATCAGTGCCCTGTCCGGCGGTAACCAACAAAAGGTGGTAATGGCGCGCTGGATGCATCTGGGCGCTCCGCTGCTGATCCTGGAAGACCCTACCGCAGGCGTAGACGTCGGTGCTCGGGCAGAAATCTATCATCTTTTAAATAAATCCCTGGCGGAAGGCGTAGCGGTGTTGGTGATCTCCAACGACTTTGAGGAGATCGCCCATATCTGCAATCGCGCGCTGGTGTTCAACCGGGGGAAAGTGGTCGGCGAATTGAAAAATCAGCAGGTGTCATTCGCCAATTTATTGGAACTGGCTTCTGCCAGCGCCGGGGAAACGCCCGTGACAACGTTAGAATCTGAGGTGGGTCATGTCTAAAACATCTGTTAAATCAACGGCACTGGAGCAAAGAGTCAGCCTGTCGCAAGACGGTGCCGGCCCGTGGCTGATGCAGGTGCTCACACGCTACGGCCTACTGCTGCTGTGCATTGGGTTGGTGATCCTGTTTTCACTGATCACCCCTTCGTTCGCGTCGATGCTAACGCTGCAAGCGATCCTCTCCAGCAAAGCCAAGATCGCGCTGTTGGCGCTGGCAGCCACCATCCCGATGATCGTCGGGAAAATCGACCTTAACGTCGGTTTTGGCATCGTGCTGTGGCATATCCTGGCCATCACGTTACAGGTTGAATACGGTTTTTCTTGGCAGATGGCGGTGCTCACCGTTCTCGCGATCTCCGCCCTGTACGGCTTATTGAACGGCATTCTGGTGGCGCTGGCAGACATTGACAGCTTCGTTGCGACTCTCGGCTCCGGCACCGTGCTGTATGCCATTGCCCTGTGGCACTCCGGCGGCCGGCAGATCGTCGGCGATCTGCCAGACGCCTTCATCGCCCTGCACCACACCGAGATCGGCGGGATCCCGATCGTCGCGTTCTACGTGTTGATCGTCGCAGTGGTGCTGTGGCTGATCACCGAACACACCCCGCTGGGCCGCTGTATGTACGCCGTCGGCGGCAACCCGGCAGCCGCACGCCTGAACGGTATTTCGGTCAATCGCTTTACTATCGGCGCCTTTATTGCCTCCAGCGTCCTAACCGGTTTTAGCGGTGTACTGATCGCCGCCGAGCAGGGCGTTGGCCAGGCCAGCGTCGGCATGGACTACCTGCTACCTGCATTAGTCGGCGCTTTCCTCGGCAGTACCACCATTCGCCCCGGTCGGGTCAACGTCTGGGGTACCGTGGTCGGTATCGCCATTCTTGCCATCGGCATTGCCGGTATCCAGCAGTTCGGCGGGGAATTCTGGGTCGAACCGCTGTTCAACGGCGCAACGCTGTTGCTGTCCATCACTCTGGCGGGCTATGCCCAGCGCCGCCGGTTGCTCAACCAAAAAGCGGTACAACGCACTGCAGCCACCCCGGCTGATAAAAATAACCAAAAAGCGATCAATCCTTAACCAGGAGCTCACAGAATGAAACGTCTTTGGATATTACCCACTGCCCTGCTGTTGACCAGCGCCGCCTCCCCGGTCTGGGCCGATGCCTATCTCGATCAGGCTACGGCGGCTGTCGCCAAAGCCACCGCCAGCGTGACCCAGTGGGACGGCCCCACCAGCGGGCCCAAATTGCAGGCCAACAAGAAAATCATCTTTATCGCGTCGGACATGAAAAACGGCGGCGTGCAAGGCGTACAGGAAGGGCTGAGCGAGGCGGCGAAAGCCGCCGGATGGAAGCTGGAAACGCTCGATGGCGGCGGCTCGGTGAAAGATCAGCTCGCCTCACTGAATCAGGCAATTGCCCAGAAACCGGATGGCATCGTGATCGGCGGTTGGAACCCCAACGTGGCCAAAATCCCGCTGAAAAAGGCCATCCAGCAAGGCATTGTGCTCACCGCCTGGCACGCGGTGCCAGAGCCGGGGCCGATCGCCAAATACGACGTGTTTTATAACGTCACCTCTGACTCCAACGACGTGGCACGCATTGCCGCGCAATATGCGGTAGTGCAGTCCGGCGGCAAGGCCAATGTGCTGATCTTTACCGATTCGCTGTACCAGATTGCGCTGGATAAGGCCAACGTGATGAAAGAGGAAATCGGCAAATGCAGTGGCTGCAAAGTGGTGGAGTTTATCGATACGCCGCTGGCGGATACCGCCAACCGCATGCCGGCCATGACCTTCAGCCTGCTGCAAAAATACGGTGACCAGTTCCAGTACGCACTGGCCATTAACGATCTGTATTTTGATTTTATGGCTCCGGCCCTGAAAACTGCCGGTAAAGGTGGCACTCACGCCCCCTACAGCATTTCTGCCGGTGACGGCTCTATTTCTGCCTACCAGCGTATTCGCTCCGGCGGCAGCCAGTCGGCCACGGTGCCGGAACCACTCAAACTGCACGGCTGGCAACTGCTGGATGAGTTCAACCGCGCCTTCGCCAAGCAGCCACCTTCCGGCTACGTGACCCCGGCGCACCTCGTGACTCGCGACAATATCGCTGCCGACGGCGGTGCCAACAACCTGTATGACCCACAGAATGATTATCAGGGCCACTACAAAGCCATCTGGGGCGTGAAGTAAACGGAGGTCAGCATGAACGAACTGATGGCAGACCCTCAGCTTGAACGCCTGTGCGCACCGGCGATATGGGCCGAAGGCCCCGTGTGGCTGCCGCAGCAGGATGCGGTGGTGTTCAGCGACGTGAAGGGCAACTGCATGTTCCGCTGGTCGCGACAGGGGGAGCTGAGCCTATGGCGTTCCCCTTCGCACTATGCCAACGGCAATGCACGAGATGCCGAAGGACGCGTGATCAGTTGCGAACACGGGCGACGCGGCATCAGCCGAACCGAAAACGACGGTGAGGTGCAAATGCTGGTCGATCGGGTTGACGGCAAGCGTTTCAACTCGCCTAACGACCTGGCGGTACGTTCCGACGGCACAATCTGGTTTACCGATCCGCCCTATGGCATTACCGGTGACGAAGAAGGCTACAAATCTGAAAGCCAGGTGATCGGCTGCTACCTCTACTGCTTTGATCCGCGCGACGGCTCGCTGAACATTGCCGCCAGTGACCTGCAACGGCCAAACGGCCTGGCGTTCTCACCGGATGAGTCGCTGCTGTACGTGGCTGATATGTCGATAGTCGATTTCCCGACCCTGGGCCGCAGAGAGCTACGTGTGTATGAGGTCGACGGACGTGAACTGAACGCCGGACGACGCTTCGTCACCGTAGCCCCCGGCTTCCCGGACGGTTTCTGTGTCGATAAAGCCGGCAATCTGTTTTGCAGCTGTGCCGACGGCGTACTGATCTTCGACAGCCAGGGAAAGCAGCTCGGTAAGATAGAGGTGCCGGAACGGGTCTCCAATTGCACGTTCGGTGGACCTGACGGCAATGAGTTGTACATTACCGCCACCACATCGCTATACCGCAAGGTGCTGAATACCCGAGGTTAGCGAGTCAAAAAGGCGAAGGCAGAGCGGCCCCAAACCGCTCTGCTTTGCCACGCCTGAAGCACGGCAAAGGCCGAAAACGTGCCGCCGATCACAAAATCATCAGATTAATTTAACCAATTGTTTTATATAAATAATTTTCTCATTCACCGCTTTGACTTCGTTTAATCGCAGGTATAGCATTTATTTGAAATGTGATTTCACATAATGAAATCTAAAGAGCATAAAACAAACAAATGCGCCGTAGCGGAGAACCAGCATGAGAGTGAGTTACACCGATCTGAAACAGCAATTCAAACGCGTGTTACTGGCGCGAGGCGTGGCGGAAGCCACTGCCGACGACTGTGCCGGCATGTTCGCCGACACCTCCGCCAGCGGCGTTTATTCCCACGGCGTTAACCGTTTCCCACGCTTTATTCAGCAGTTGGACGCAGGCGATATCGTGCCGAACGCCGAGCCCAGTAAGCTGCTGTCGCTGGGGGCTATTGAGCAGTGGGACGCACATCAGGGTATTGGTAACCTCACCGCACGCAAGATGATGGATCGCGCCATGCAATTAGCCGACAACCACGGTATCGGCCTGGTGGCACTGCGTAATGCCAACCACTGGATGCGCGGCGGCGGTTATGGTTGGCAAGCGGCGGAGAAAGGCTATATCGGCATCTGCTGGACCAACTCTATTGCTGTCATGCCGCCCTGGGGTGCCAAAGAATGCCGTATCGGTACCAACCCGTTAATCGTCGCGGTGCCGGGCAATCCGATCACCATGGTAGATATGTCGATGTCGATGTTCTCCTATGGCGCGCTGGAGCTGAACCGGCTGGCGGGTAAGACCCTGCCGGTGGACGGCGGTTTCGATAATGACGGTCAGCTAACACGCGATCCGGCCACCATTGAAGAAAACCGACGCATTTTGCCGATGGGCTACTGGAAGGGATCGGCACTGTCGATCGTGCTGGATATGATCGCCACCCTGCTCTCCGGCGGATCGTCAGTGGCGGAAGTGACCGAAGACAACCGCGAAGAGTATGGCGTGTCGCAAGTCTTCATCGCCATTGAGATCGAACGCTTGATCGACGGCGCCACCCGCGATGCCAAGCTGCAGCGCATCATGGACTACATCACCAGCGCCGAACGCGATAACCCGGAGATAGCCATTCGCCTGCCGGGCCATAAATTCCCACGTATTCACGCGGAAAACATGCGTGACGGCATCCCTGTGGATGATCGTATCTGGGCGCGTATTCAGGCGCTGTAACAGGAGAATAACCATGATCTTCGGCCATATCGCCCATACCTCACCAGAGCAGTACCCGGTACCGGTGGCCAACGCCATCGCCTATCTGCAAAACACCGATTTCCGCGCCCTGCCCGCCGGACGCTATCAGGATCCTGCCAACGGCTACGTAGTACAGGTGCTGGATCTGCACACCCATCAACCGAGCGATCTCCGGCCTGAAGTACACCGCCAAAATGTCGACGTGCAGTTTCTGGTCAGTGGTACCGAATTGATCGGCGTGGCGGCAGACCGGGGCGATAACGCGATCCACCAGGATTTATTGGCAGAACGCGACATTATTTTTTATCAGGACGTCGCGGATGAATCCTGGTTAACCATGCAGCCCGGTAATTTTGCGGTATTTTTCCCGCAGGATGTTCATCGCCCGGCCTGTATTAATCAGCAACCCGGCGCTATTCGCAAAGTGGTGGTGAAAATACCGCTGGCGTTGTTTAGCGTCTAATTAGCGGCAAAACATAACCTGTAAAAAACACCGGTCCCTGGGCCGGTGCGGGGCCCTTGTGCCCAAAACAAACCAAAACAATAAAGTCCGACCCTACAGAATATTGAAAGGTGTATATATGAATACAGCCTCTGTTTCCGTTAGCCAAAGCCAGGCAATACCCAAATTACGCTGGTTGAGAATAGTGCCGCCTATTCTTATTACCTGCATTATTTCCTATATGGACCGGGTAAATATCGCCTTCGCCATGCCCGGTGGCATGGATGACGAGCTCGGTATCACCGCCTCTATGGCCGGTCTGGCCGGCGGCATCTTCTTTATTGGCTATCTGTTCCTGCAAGTGCCCGGCGGCAAGCTGGCGGTGTACGGTAACGGTAAAAAATTCATCGGCTGGTCGCTGTTGGCCTGGGCGGTGATATCGGTACTGACCGGGTTGGTCAGCAACCAGTATCAACTGCTGTTCCTGCGCTTCGCGCTGGGTGTTTCGGAAGGCGGCATGTTGCCGGTGGTGCTGACCATGATCAGCAACTGGTTCCCGGACAAAGAACGTGGCCGCGCCAACGCCATCGTCATCATGTTCGTGCCGATCGCCGGCATCCTCACCGCGCCGCTGTCCGGTTGGATCATCACCGCCTGGGACTGGCGCATGCTGTTCCTGGTGGAAGGTGCGCTGTCGCTGGTCGTGATGGTGCTGTGGTATTTC
Source organism: Serratia sp. CoH_122_TC_1 (assembly GCF_058191755.1). NCBI lineage: Bacteria > Pseudomonadati > Pseudomonadota > Gammaproteobacteria > Enterobacterales > Yersiniaceae > Serratia > Serratia sp. CoH_122_TC_1. The sequence continues at coordinate 20,752 of NZ_JBXWLA010000010.1, read as the reverse complement.
ACCATCAGCAACCGCCCGCAGGAAGCCAAATGGATTTCGCAGGCGGAAAAAGACTATCTGATAAAAACCCTGCACGACGAACAACTGCTGATCAAAGGCAAAACGGTGCGTAACGCCTCACTGCGCCGGGTGCTGGGCGACAGGATCATGTGGCAGTTGATCATGGTGAACTTCTTCTACCAGACCGGGATCTACGGCTACACCCTGTGGCTGCCGACCATTCTCAAAGGGCTGACCAACGGCAATATGGAGCAGGTCGGCATGCTGGCTATCCTGCCCTATATCGGTGCCATCTTCGGCATGCTGATTATCTCCACCCTTTCCGACCGCACCGGCAAACGCAAAGTGTTCGTCGCGCTGCCGCTGGCCTGCTTCGCCATCTGTATGGCGCTGTCGGTGCTGCTAAAGGAGCACATCTGGTGGTCGTATGCGGCGCTGGTCGGCTGCGGTGTATTTATCCAGGCCGCCGCCGGGGTGTTCTGGACCATTCCTCCCAAACTGTTTAACGCCGAAGTGGCCGGCGGTGCACGCGGCGTCATCAACGCGCTCGGCAACCTCGGCGGCTTCTGCGGCCCTTATATGGTCGGCGTGCTCATCAGTCTGTTCAGCAAGGACGTCGGCGTTTACAGCCTGGCGGTGTCACTGGCTATCGCTTCGGTACTGGCGCTGACGCTGCCGAATAAATGCGACCAAAAAGCGGGAGCCGAATAATGGAATATTGGCTGGGGTTGGACTGCGGCGGCACCTTTATCAAAGCCGGGCTGTATGACCGTCGGGGCACAGAGTTGGGCATTGCACGCCGCAATCTGGAGATTATCGCACCGCAGCCCGGCTGGGCGGAACGGGATATGCCCGCACTGTGGCACACCGCTGCCGAGGTGATCCGCGACGTGCTGACCCGTAACAACATCGCCGCCGGTGATATTCAGGCCGTCGGCATCTCGGCGCAGGGCAAAGGTGCCTTTCTGCTGAACAAGCAAGGGCAGCCGCTGGGCAATGCCATGTTGTCTTCTGACCAGCGCGCACTGACGCTGGTGCAAGAATGGCAGAAGCAGGGCATGCCGCAGACGCTCTATCCGCAGACCCGACAAACCCTGTGGACCGGTCACCCGGTATCGCTGTTGCGCTGGGTACGGCAACACCAGCCTGAACGCTACCGCCAAATTGGCAGCGTATTGATGGCGCACGATTATCTGCGCTATTGCCTGACCGGCGAGTTGGCCTGTGAAGAAACCAATATCTCCGAATCCAATCTTTACCACATGGCGGACGGGCGCTATGACACGGCGCTGGCGCAGTTGCTGGGCATCGGCGACATCATGCCCGCACTGCCGCCCATCGTCGGCTCAGCCGAGATCGCCGGGCAGGTCAACGCTACCGCCGCGGCAGCCACCGGGCTGTTGGTGGGTACGCCAGTGGTCGGCGGGCTGTTCGACGTAGTGTCCACCGCGCTGTGCGCCGGGTTGCACGACGAGACGCGGCTCAATGCCGTGATGGGGACCTGGTCAGTCACCAGCGGCATCACCGACAGCATTACCGAAGGGTTCGAACACCCCTTTGTTTATGGTCGCCACGCCGAGGCTGGCAAATACATTGTGCACGAAGCGAGCCCCACCTCTGCCGCCAACCTGGAGTGGTTCTGCCGCCAATGGGGGCTAGACGATTACGCCCAGCTCAACGACTGGGTGGCAACGCTGCCGAAGGCCGACAGCAGCCTACTGTTTGTTCCCTTCCTGTACGGATCCAACGCCGGGCTTGGATTGAGCGCCAGCTTCCATGGCATGCAGGCCTTCCACCAGCGTGAACATCTGGTGCAGGCAATCTACGAAGGCGTGGTGTTCTGTCATATGACCCACCTCAACCGCATGCGGCAACGCTTCCCTGCGGCCACCGCCCTGCGCGTTACCGGTGGCCCGGCCAAGTCTGCCCCCTGGATGCAGATGTTCGCCGACGTTAGCGGCCTGCCGGTGGAACTGCCGCAGGTGGAAGAAACCGGCTGTCTGGGCGCCGCCATGGCAGCGATGGTCGGCAGCGGCGCATTCAGCGATTTCACCGCCGCCCAGCGGGCGCTGGCACCGCGCATCGAACAGGTGCTGCCTGACGCCACCGCCGCCGAGGCTTACGGTAAAAAATATCGCCGTTATCAGGCACTGGTGGCGACGTTACACACGCTGCAATCCCCCCAAAAGGAGGCCCTATGAGCAATAAACCCCGCTTGCAACTGGCGCTCGATCACACCCAGCTGGGCGCCGCCCTGCAGACGGCAGAGCGTCTGCAGCCGCACGTCGACATCATCGAGGCCGGCACCATTTTATGCATCAGCGCCGGTATTCAGGCAGTAAGCGCACTGCGCGAACGCTGCCCGCAACATACGTTGGTGGCCGATCTGAAAGTCGCCGATGCCGGTGGCACGCTGGCACAGCAGGCCTTCGGTCACGGAGCCAATTGGATGACCGTCATCTGTGCCGCCCCGCTGGCCACCATGGCCAGCGCACTGGACGTGGCGCAACAGCACCAGGGGGATATCCAGATTGAGCTGTTTGGCCGCTGGACGTTGGAGGATGCCAAACAGTGGCGTGCGCTCGGCATCCGTCAGGCGATTTATCACCGTGGCCGCGACGCGCAGGCCAGTGGACAAACCTGGGGCAAACAAGATTTGGATCTGATGAAAGCCTTGTCGGATCTGGGCATTGAACTGTCGGTTACCGGGGGGATCACGCCGCGCGATTTACCGCTGTTTAAAGACATCGCCGTTACCGCTTTTATCGTCGGCAGAGCGTTGGCGGTGGCTGCCGATCCGCTGGCCGCCGCCGGTCAGTTCCGCGCCGCCATTGATGACATCTGGAGAAGTTGATATGCGTCAGCACCCATTGGGAATTTATGAAAAAGCCTTGCCGAAGCACCTGACCTGGCCCGAGCGGCTGGCATTGGCTAAAGCCTGCGGCTTTGATTTTGTCGAAATGTCGGTGGATGAAAGCGATGAACGGCTGGCACGCCTGAGCTGGAGCAAAGAACAGCGGCTGTCGCTGGTCAGCGCCATGCTGGAAACCGGCATCAGTATCCCGTCGATGTGTCTGTCCGGCCACCGCCGCTTTCCGTTCGGCAGCCATGACGATGCACTGCGCCAACGCGCCTTCGAGGTAATGGAACAGGCGATCCAACTGGCGAAGGACGTCGGTATCCGCACCATTCAGCTGGCCGGTTATGACGTCTATTACGAACAGCAGGACGAAAGCACCCTCGCCCGCTTCACCGAAGGCATGCAGTGGGCCGTCGAACGCGCTGCCGCCGCCCAGGTGATGTTGGCGGTGGAGATTATGGACACCGCCTTTATGAACTCGATCAGCAAGTGGAAGGCCTGGGACGCCTGCCTGGCATCGCCGTGGTTCACGGTCTATCCGGACGTTGGCAACCTCAGCGCCTGGGGCAATGACGTAGGGCAGGAGCTGGCGCTGGGCATTGACCGCATCGCGGCCATCCATTTGAAAGACACCTATCCGGTCACTGAAAACTCACCGGGGCAGTTCCGCGACGTGCCCTTTGGTGAAGGCTGCGTCGACTTTGTCGCCGTCTTCAGCACCTTGAAACAGCTTAACTATCGCGGCGCTTTCCTGATCGAAATGTGGACCGAAAAAGCCGAAGAACCGGTGGCCGAGATTGTCCAGGCACGCCGGTGGATCGAACAAAAAATGCAACAAGGAGGTATGACATGCTAACGCTGCCACAGCTTAAACAACAGGTGCTGGAAGCTAACCTCGACCTGCCGCGCCACAACCTGGTGACCTTCACCTGGGGCAACGTCAGCGCCGTCGATCGCGAGCGCGGGCTCGTGGTGATCAAACCCTCCGGCGTGGAGTATGAACACATGACCGCCGAGGACATGGTCGTGGTCGATCTCGCCAGTGGCCAAACCCGGGAAGGCACCAAAAAGCCCTCTTCCGACACCGCCACCCATCTGGCGCTTTACCGTGAGTTTGCCGACATTGGCGGCATCGTTCACACCCACTCACGCCACGCCACCATCTGGGCCCAGGCCGGGTTGGACATCCCCGCCTGGGGCACCACTCATGCCGACTACTTCTACGGCGCGATTCCCTGCACCCGCCTAATGACCGAAGACGAAATAGAGCATGAATACGAACTGGAAACCGGCAAGGTGATTATCGACACCTTCCGCCGCCGCGGTATCGATCCAAATGCCATTCCGGCGGTATTGGTCAATTCACACGGGCCCTTTGCCTGGAGCAAGGACGCACACAGCGCGGTGCATAACGCCGTGGTGCTGGAAGAGATTGCCTATATGGGGATTTTTTCACGTCAGCTGACGCCCGGTATTCACAGCATGCAACCGGCGCTGCTGGATAAACATTACCTGCGTAAGCACGGTAAAAATGCTTATTACGGACAGTAAGTCGGATTAGCCCCACTCACAGGCAACCCTTTTCATAAATATCCTTCGTGGCAGACGCCGCCAGGCGTCTGCCAGACATATCAAAGCGCGAGAATTGCGGCCGGTTCTTCAAAACCGGGGGGACGCCCTCCTCTTTCTCGCCCTCTTAGCATCTTTCAACCTCAACCCCTCGTATGATCCTTATCACAAAACACGCACGCAGTTTTTAGCGTGCTACCAGCAAAGTAAAACAAGGTACGTGTGTTAATGGCACGTTACAGCTTGTCGCGCGCAATTGTTAATATCAATTCATGCGTTACACGCATCAGTTTATGAGTTTAATGCGCTTATTTACTTCATTTTCCTGATCCAGTCTGCAGTAACAGGCGCAGTAAAAGCGTCAATGACAAACTGGAGATAAAGATGCATCCCCCTAACGCACCAATGACGACTCGGGCAAGAACCAGCGCGATACTGCGCGTTACCTCTGGCAACTTTCTGGAGCAATTTGATTTTTTTCTGTTCGGATTTTATGCCACCTACATCGCTCATACATTCTTTCCAGCCAGCAGTGAGTTTGCCTCGCTGATGATGACCTTCGCGGTCTTTGGCGCGGGTTTTCTGATGCGTCCTATCGGTGCCATCGTACTGGGGGCGTACATTGATAAAGTCGGCAGACGTAAAGGGCTGATTGTAACCCTGTCGATCATGGCTGCTGGGACCTTTCTGATTGTCCTCATCCCGTCCTATCAGACCATCGGCCTGTGGGCACCACTGCTGGTACTGGGCGGCCGTTTATTGCAAGGCTTCTCAGCGGGGGCTGAGCTGGGCGGCGTATCCGTTTACCTGGCTGAGATTGCCACACCAGGCCGTAAAGGATTTTACACCAGCTGGCAGTCAGGTAGTCAGCAAGTGGCCATTATGGTGGCCGCGGCTATGGGGTTCGCACTGAATGCAGCCATGGAAGAAAGCGTCATTCGCGAATGGGGCTGGCGTCTGCCTTTCCTGTTCGGCTGCTTGATTGTGCCTTTCATTTTTTTCCTACGCCGTAATCTGGAAGAGACCCAAGAATTTAACGCCCGTCGCAAGCATCTGGCGATGCACGATGTGTTTAAGACCCTCTTGGCAAACTGGCAGGTGGTTATTGCCGGCATGCTGATGGTCGCCATGACCACCACCGCGTTTTATCTGATTACCGTGTATGCACCCACCTTCGGTAAAAAAGTGTTGATGCTCAGCGCCTCTGACAGCCTGCTGGTGACCCTGCTGGTCGCGGTATCTAACTTCTTCTGGCTGCCGGTAGGGGGTGCGCTGTCAGACCGTTTTGGCCGTAAGTCGGTGTTGATTACCATGGCGTTGCTGGCGCTGTTCACTGCGTATCCGGCCCTTAGCCTGCTTGCTGAAGCCCCCAGTTTTTCCATGATGCTCAGCGTATTGCTGTGGCTGTCCTTCATCTATGGGCTCTACAACGGTGCCATGATCCCGGCGTTAACAGAGATCATGCCTACAGAGGTCCGGGTTGCCGGTTTCTCGCTGGCCTACAGTCTGGCAACCGCTGTCTTTGGCGGATTTACGCCTGTTATCTCTACCGCACTGATCGAGTACACCGGCGATAAAGCCTCCCCCGGCTACTGGATGAGTTTTGCTGCTCTGTGTGCCTTACTGGCGACGTTGTATTTGTACCGTCGTCGCACGTTATCACTACAAACCGCACGTTAAATCAGGGATTTCGTCATGCAAAAAATTTATCGCCCACTCTTCGCCACCCTGGTGCTCCTCTCTGTCAGCACGGGTGCGATGGCCAAAGAGGTGACCGTCATGATGTCAGGCGGCTTTAAAGCCGCACTGGAAAAACTGACTCCGCAATTTGAAGCAAAGAGTGGCGACAAAATCATCTTGGTGTCCGGTCCCTCTATGGGCAAGACGCCCCAGGCGATCCCCGCGCGCCTGGCTCGCGGAGAAAAAGCCGATGTAGTGATTATGGTGGGTGATGCACTAACGAATTTGGAAAAGGATAACTGGATCCAACCGGGTTCGCGCGTGGAACTGGCCGATTCACCGATTGGTATGGTGGTTAAACAAGGCGATCCTAAACCCAATATCAAACAAGATGCGGATCTGCGCAAAACCCTGCTACAGGCTAAGTCCATTGCCTATTCTGACAGTGCCAGCGGCCTGTATATCAGCAACCAGCTATTCAAAAAGCTGGGTATTGAAGACAAGGTGAAAGAAAAAGCACATAAGGTTGAACGCATTCCGGTGGCCAGCGAGGTAGCAAAAGGGAAATATGCGATAGGCTTCCAGCAAGTCAGTGAGTTGCTCCCTGTTCCGGGCGTCACCTTTATTGGTGAATTGCCTGAAAATGTCCAGTACATCACCCGCTTTGCCGGCGCGGTCATCCTCAAGGCAGAACATCGCCAGGAAGGCAAAGCGCTATTGGACTTCCTGTCTTCCGCCCAGGCGCAAGACATTATTCGCGCCACCGGGATGAGAACGGTGAAGACTGCGCCACCCGTTAAGCAGAGTGATACTGTTCAGTGATTAGCTTTTCCAACTCGGCGGCAACATAGGATTGCATACGCCCGCTGCGCCTGATCAGGCCAACCGTGCGCTTCACTACCGGATCTGTCAGTGGCAGGTGTGTCAGTACCGAATGCTCTGAGGCAGGTATCGACATGGCGGGTACCGCAGCAATGCCTATCCCCGCTTCAACCATACCCAGCATGGTCGTGACATGCCGGGTTTCGCAGATGCTGGGGCGCTCAGGAATGATGTGCTCCAGCATCTGATCGAGCAAATTGCGATTACCTGACGTCTTATCCAGCCCTACATAGTCTTGCTGATAAAACTCGCGCCAGGTCAGACTTTTTTTACCGGCGATGGGGTGATCGCGCCTGCAGGCAGCCACATAAACATCCGCGACCAACGGCAGAAACTCGATATTGGATTGCAGGGTTCTGGCAAAACAGATACCGAAATCAGCCTGCCCACTGGCAACGGCTTCAATGACGTTACCTGCACTGCTATCGATAAGCTTAACCCGTACCCGAGGATAGCGGGCCTGGAAACTGCGAATCACGTCAGGCATAAAATAGTAGGCCGCCGAGGGCACGGTCGCGACCGTTACCAGCCCAACGCGATCCTGACTGACCTTATTGATATCAGCCAGAACCAGCTCAACATTCATCAGTAGCTGATCTGAGCGCTCGGCGAAGGTCTGCCCATAAAGTGTCAGCGTAACGCGCCTGGTTGTTCTGTCGAACAACTTAATACCCAGCGCAGATTCCAGCTTCTCTATCCTGCGGCTCAATGCTGACTGTGAAAGGCAGATGGACTCTGCGGCAAGCCGAAAATTACCGTATTCAACCAACGCACGGAAAGCATAGAGATCGTTCAGATCAAAATTCACGGGCATAGCGGCAGGCAATCCTTTCAGGGCAGTTTAAAGAAAAGATGATAGCCACATCTTGGACAACAGCAACTTTTTAAAGATTGACCTGCCACCCTCATCGCCGACACCTTACATACTGGCGGCCATGACTGGAAATGACCGCCTGCCACACAATGAAAGCCTGATGACACCCAAAAAAGCATGATACCGGCGGTCAGCTATAGCGAGAAGTGGACGTTGAGTGCTCTGTTCAACATCGCCAAACTCAGCCTCAAACATTCAGTTTTTCGCGAGTTGGACCTTCAAAGTAGATGCTACTGATATGGCAACTACGCGGTTGAGCCAGCACAAAACGAATTGTTTCCCAGATCGAGCGCCCATTCATTAGACGTTCCCCCATTCTGGGCTGGCTATCGACAAATGTATCTAATCCGGTTAGTTCAAAATCCGGGGGATACAGCCCGGTCACACGTATATTCTCTTCAGACAACTGGTTAGAAAGTTTAGTTGTAAAGCCGCTAAGCCCGTGTTTGCTAGCAAAAAAAGCGGGGTGCGCAATTGAATCTGTAAAATTCGGGATCCCACATGAAGATATAATTGAGACGATATCCGCGCTTTCAGAACGTCTTAATCCAGATAGCAAAGCCTGAGTCAGTAGAATTGAACCTGTCAGGCCTGAACTGACGGTATTGATGATTTCTGTATCGGGTTGATCGTCTAACGTGCCTGACAGCCACTGAGCGGCATTGAGAATTAAAATGTCTATGGGCTTGTCGGAAAATAACAGCTGTGAAGAAAACCGAGAAATGGATTCAGGCTGGGTTAAATCACAGATATACCCTTTTGCAATCCCACCTTCAGCCGTGATAATGCTGCAAGTTTTTTGAATATCATCAGCACGCCTCGCGGAAAAATGCACCTCGACGCCTTCTCGCGCCAACCACACGCACAGCGCTTGCCCAAATCCCGCGCCGCCACCGGTAATCACAGCTCTTTTACCTCTCAGCATCTCCATCCATCCTTTCATAATGACTATGTGTGGATGTAGATATACATGAGGCGATGGACTGGCATCTTTCAGTTAGTGCCATTTTTCATGAGAGGCAGGAATAAGCCGCACCGCAATCTGTTTAATCGCGTTCTAGGGGACATGCAACATCTGTTTCTGGCACTGAGCTGACGCTAGGATTTGAGGCTGCCGGGTTGGTTACGTGTCAGAGTAATTGCCAGTCACTGCAAGCTCACCCGCATCATCTCCCCCACGCCCCTCTCTCAATGTCTCCTCTCTGAGGTATACTCGTATTTCTATACCACGCCAGCCAAAGCGGCTTTGGATCAGGCCCGTTTCAGAAGGAGCCTGACGCCTACTCTGCCCTCCAGCCAGCTCCACACCAGACGAATAAAGTGGAACTATCATGAGCCAAAACACCGCTCGTATCAGCGAGATCATCGACAGCGCCAAGATCTCGCCCTATCAGATTCTGATCCTCACGCTGTGTTTTCTGATCGTCTTGCTGGACGGTTTTGACACGGCCATCATCGGCTATATCGCCCCGGCCTTGCGTGAAGAGTGGGGCCTGCTGCCTGCGCAGTTATCTCCCGCATTCGGTGCCGGGTTGTTCGGCCTGTTGATTGGCAGTTTAGTCTTCGGCCCGGTCGCCGATGCCATCGGCCGCAAACGCGTACTGCTCGTTTCGATACTGATCTTTGGCGGCGGCACTCTGGCCTCTGCCTATACCCATTCAATCGAGTCGCTGACTCTGCTGCGGTTAATCACCGGCATCGGTTTAGGCGGTGCGATGCCCACCTGCATCACCCTCAGTTCGGAGTACTCGCCGGCGCGTCGCCGTATGATCATGGTCACACTGAGTTGGAGCGGCTTTACCGCCGGTTTGGCGCTGGGTGGCCTGCTCGCCGGGCAAATTATCCCTGCGTTCGGTTGGCGTGGCCTGTTGATGTTCGGCGGCATTGCCCCGCTGCTGTTGCTGCCGCTGCTGGCCTGGCAAATGCCCGAATCAGTACGCTTTATGACTGCCAGCTCAAAACATGCCGATCGCCTGCGCCACGTGGTCGAACGCATCACCGGCAAAAACTGGGCAGGCGTAACGATTGTCGATGACGAACGTCCAGTACAGGCCAGCTCGCCGATATCGCACCTGTTTATCGAAGGCCGTGCGGTGCGCACCCTGTTGCTGTGGGTGGCGTTCTTCTGTTCGCTGTTCGTGTTTTACCAGCTCACCAGTTGGCTGCCGAGCATTCTCAAAGATGCCGGTTACGATATCGTTCACGCGTCGCGCATTGGGGCAATGGTGCCACTGGGCGGGACGCTCGGAGCTATCCTTATGGCGCTGCTGATGGACCGCGTCGGGCCATACCGGGTACTTGCTCTGTCCTACCTGGGTGCAGCGCTGGTTGTCGGCGCCACCGGTTACCTGATGGGGGATGTCTACACGCTGGCGACTACGGTGTTCCTGATCGGTTTCGGCGTGGCTGGTGCACAGAACGGCCTGAACCTGGTGTCCGCCACGATCTATCCCACCGCGGCCCGCGTCACGGGGGTCAGCTGGGCGATGGCGAGCGGGCGCTTCGGTTCAATCGTGGGATCCATGCTCGGTGCCTGGATGATTGTCACTGCGGGTTCGTCTGAGGTGTTCTTTATCTGGCTGGCGATGCCGGTGTTGGTGGGTTCTGCCGCCATATTCCTGCTCTACCGGCTCAGCTCGCACCGCCGCGTACCCACGTCAGCGTCCGCTTTGCCACACTGATCCAACAAAAAAGCCGAGGCGACATCCCTGGGATCTCGCCTCGGCCGGCAGTAAAAAAGGGGCCGTGGCCCCTTCTCACTTATTCTGCTTTCGCTGTGGTCGCATCGTTGCGATACAGATGAACATCCATCTGCGGGAACGGAATGCCGATGTTGTTGGCATCCAGCGCACGCTTGAAGTTTTCCATCAGATCAAAGTACACGTTCCAGTATTCTGCATTGGTGGTCCAGGAACGGGTCACAAAGTTCAGTGAGGACGGTGCCATCTCGGTCAGGCGCACAGTCACGCCTTTGGCGTGCATGATGCGCTTGTCGGCCGCGATCACATCGCCAAGTACCTTTTTCACTACATCAATATCAGCGTTATACGCCACGCCAACCACGATATCTACGCGACGATTTGGCTCGCGGGAATAGTTGATGATGTTACCGGCGATAATTTTACCGTTCGGCACCACGATGGTCTTGTTGTCTGCCGTACGCAGCGTGGTAGAGAAAATCTGCACCTGGTCGACAGTACCGGCCACACCGCCCAAGTCGACATACTCACCGGCACGCAACGGGCGGAAGGCCACCAGCAACACGCCTGCGGCGAAGTTGGACAGCGAACCTTGCAACGCCAGACCCACAGCCAAACCCGCAGCACCCAGCACCGCAATCACTGAGGTGGTCTGTACGCCAACGCGCCCCAGCACAGCGATAAAGGTGAAGGCCAGAATACCGTAACGCGCCATTGCCGACAGGAAATCAGCGACTGTGGCGTCGATACCGCGCAGCTTCATTACCCGATTTACCGCATTGCTGACCACACGAGCAATGATCGAACCGATGATGAAGATAACGATCGCCGCAACGATGTTCACTGCATACTGAATCAATAAATCCTGGTTCTGCACCAGCCAGTTACCGGCACCATTAATGCCGTCTACTACGTTCAGATCTTTCATTCGTGTCGTCCTAACTCAGCCCCTAAAGGGGTAAACTCTCAAAAATACACCGACATCAGATGTCAGTAGGAAACCACCGCCATAGGTTAACCAACATTCACGCAGCATGCCAAGCGTAAGCGCTAAAAATAGCCAAAACGGTGGCTCGACTTCTTCTATGCTGAACACAGCACCCTCACTTTTTTAAGACAAGGAACCTGTCCCGCAATGCGTATACTTTCCCCGCTCAGGCACTACTGGCAGGTCCGTCCGCGGCTGTTACTTTCTGTTGGCGCAGGTATTCTGTGCTATCTGTTACTCCCCGCCCAGCTGTCTCAACTGCAACGGCTGATGCTCGGCTGGAACGTGCTGGCCTGGCTCTATCTGTTGTTTCTCTGGCGGCTGATGCTGGTTAGCACTCCCAAGCACATTCGGCAACGTGCCCGCGCGCAGGACGAAAGCGCCAGCATGGTTTTGGCGTTGGTCAGCATCGGCTGTCTGGTGAGCATTTTGGCCATTCTGTTTGAACTGAGTACGGCCAAGCAGGTCAGCGACTCACTGAAAACACTGCACCTGGTGTTAACCGGCACCACGCTTGTGGTGTCATGGCTACTGCTACCGACGGCATTTACCATGCACTATGCGCACCAGTTTTACCGCCAGGGCGCACCGCAGGATCCTCTACCGCTGCTGTTCCCCGGTAACCTTCAAGAGCCGACCTATTGGGACTTCGCCTATTTCTCTTTTACCATTGCAGTCGCTTCGCAAACCGCCGACGTCGCGGTTGGCGCAGCAGAAGTACGCAAAGTCGCCCTGCTACAGTCGGTCATTTCCTTTGTCTTCAACCTGGTGATCCTGGGGCTGTCGATCAACGTCGGCGCCAGCCTGCTGAGCTAGAAACAAAAAAGGCTCCCCGAAGGGAGCCTTTATGGCTAACAGCTAGGCAAGATTACAGAACGTCAACTGCGTTCAAATCTTTGAAAGCCTGTTCCAGACGAGTAATCATGGAAGTCTGAGCTGAACGCAGCCATACGCGTGGGTCATAGTATTTCTTGTTCGGCTGGTCGGCGCCTTTCGGGTTGCCCAACTGGCCCTGCAGGTAAGCTTCGTTCGCTTTGTAGTACTGCAGGATACCGTCCCAGGTTGCCCATTGGGTATCGGTATCGATGTTCATTTTGATCACGCCGTAACCTACGGATTCTTTGATCTCTGCGTCGGTAGAACCGGAACCGCCGTGGAACACGAAGTTCAGGCTGTTGTGTGGCAGATTGAATTTCTTGGACACGTAGTCCTGAGAATCACGCAGAATGGTCGGCGTCAGTTTAACGTTGCCTGGCTTATAAACGCCGTGCACGTTACCGAAGGACGCTGCGATGGTGAAGCGTGGGCTGATCGCGTTCAGTTTTTCGTACGCGTAAGCAACGTCTTCTGGTTGGGTGTACAGTGCAGATGCGTCCATGTGGCTGTTGTCCACGCCATCTTCTTCACCGCCGGTGCAGCCCAGTTCGATTTCCAGGGTCATACCGATCTTCGCCATGCGAGTCAGGTATTTGCTGCAAATTTCGATGTTTTCTTCCAGGGACTCTTCAGACAGGTCGATCATGTGAGAAGAGAACAGTGGCTTGCCCGTCGCTGCGAAGTGTTTTTCGCCAGCGTCCAACAGGCCGTCCAGCCATGGCAGCAGTTTCTTGGCACAGTGGTCGGTGTGCAGAATAACCGGCACGCCGTAATGCTCAGCCAACTGGTGAACATGATGTGCACCAGAGATTGCGCCCAGAATTGCTGCACCCTGAGGAACGTCAGTCTTCACGCCTTTACCGGCGATGAACGCAGCACCGCCGTTAGAGAACTGTACGATAACCGGAGCACGTACCTTCGCTGCTGTTTCCAGCACGGCGTTGATAGAGTCGGTACCTACACAGTTAACTGCTGGCAGCGCAAAGTTGTTCTCTTTAGCTACTGCGAATACTTTCTGAACGTCATCACCAGTGATGACACCCGGTTTTACGAAATCAAAAATTTTAGACATGTTACTTTGTCCTGTTTCGTCGGCCGTAGATGGATGTAAATCGATTTTTTCATGCCGCGCCGCAGTATGCCGCGCGGTATAAAACAAACGGGCGGCTTTCGCCTCCCGTTGTCTGAATTACTGCTTAGCGCGCTCTTCCAGCATCACTACCGCTGGCAACGCTTTACCTTCCACGAATTCCAGGAAGGCGCCGCCGCCGGTTGAGATGTAGGAAATCTTATCCTCGATCCCGAACAGATCGATGGCTGCCAGAGTGTCGCCGCCGCCGGCAATTGAGAAGGCTTCGCTGTCTGCGATAGCTTTTGCGACAATTTCGGTGCCCTTACGGAAGTTAGGGAACTCGAATACGCCAACCGGACCATTCCACAGAATGGTTTTGGCTTCTTTCAACAACTTAGCCATAGCCAGCGCAGTTTCGTCACCGAAGTCCATGATCTCTTCATCATCGTTGACTTCACTGACTTTTTTCAAGGTAGCAGGTGCAGTTTCAGAAAACTCCGTCCCTACGCGAGAATCGGTAGGAACCGGGATTTTGAACTCGTCACGCAGTTTTCTCGCTGCCTCGACGAAGTCAGGTTCGTACAGGGATTTGCCGACGTTATTATCGATAGCCACGAAGGTGTTAGCGATACCGCCGCCCACAATCACCGTATCGGCGATTTTCACCAGCGAGTTCAGCACATCGAATTTAGTCGAAACTTTAGAACCGCCAACCACGGCAACCATCGGACGAGCTGGGGTTTTCAACGCTTTACCCAGTGCTTCCAGTTCTGCGGACAGCAGCGGACCCGCACAAGCTACAGGTGCAAACTTACCTACACCGTGGGTAGACGCCTGCGCACGGTGTGCAGTACCGAAAGCATCCATCACATACACGTCGCACAGCGCCGCATATTTCTTGGACAGGGTTTCGTCGTCTTTTTTCTCGCCCTTGTTGAAACGGACGTTTTCCAGCACAACCAGTTCACCTTCTGCAACGTCAACGCCATCCAGGTAATCTTTCGCCAGACGAACCGGGGTTTTCAGATGATCTTTCAGATAGTTAACAACTGGCAGCAGGGAGAATTCTTCGTTGTACTCGCCTTCGGTAGGACGGCCCAGGTGGGACGTTACCATCACGCGGGCGCCTTGTTTCAGCGCAGCTTCAATAGTCGGCAGGGAGGCACGGATACGTGCATCGGAAGTCACTTTACCGTCTTTCACTGGAACGTTCAGATCGGAGCGGATCAGAACGCGTTTACCTGCCAGATCCAGATCGGACATGTTAATTACAGACATGGTGAACCCTCTTGGTTGATTCTCTAGAAACTATAAAGTTGCCTGAGCGGCGCATCGACCAATGCCGATGCCGCCGTACTAGAAACCGCTTGCGGCCATTGCCCGTGTTGTATCCAACATCCTATTGGCAAAGCCCCATTCATTATCACACCAGACCAAGGTCTTGATGAGGTGCTGACCGCTGACCCGGGTCTGCGTACCGTCGACGATAGCGCTATGCGGGTCATGGTTAAAATCGATCGAGACTAATGGTAGTTCTGTATAGTCAACTATACCACGAAAAGATCCCCGTGCGGCCATTTGCAACAACTGGTTGACCTCTGCCACTTTCACCGCCGAACTGACGCTGACGCTGAGATCTATCGCCGTCACGTTGATGGTCGGCACGCGTACGGAAATCGCTTCGAAACGATCGCAAAACTGCGGGAAAATACGGGTAATTCCGGCAGCCAATTTGGTGTCGACCGGAATAATCGACTGGCTCGCCGCACGAGTACGCCGTAAATCCTGATGATAGGCATCTATCACCGGCTGATCGTTCATCGAAGAGTGAATGGTCGTTACCGTGCCGGATTCGATGCTGAAGGCATCGTCCAGCAGCTTAATGACCGGAATAATGCAGTTGGTGGTGCATGACGCATTGGAAACGATGCGGTGTTCCTGCAGCAGCGTCTGATGATTGACGCCAAACACGATGGTGGCATCCAGATCGTTACCGCCAGGGTGGGCGAACAACACTTTCTTCGCCCCCGCAGCCAGATGGGCCTCGCCATCGGCTCGGCTGCCGTAGACACCGCTACAGTCCAGCACCACATCTACACCAAGCTCACCCCAGGGAAGCTGTTCCAGCGCGGGCTGATGCAGCAAGCGAATGCGGTCGTCCCCGACGGTCAGCATGTCGCATTCCTGACGCACATCCCAGGCAAAGCGGCCATGGCTGGAGTCGTATTTCAGTAGATGGGCCATCCCCTCGGCGTTTGCCAATTCGTTAATTGCCACCACGGAAATTTCCGCTCGTTGTCCCGATTCGTACAGTGCGCGTAAAACGCTGCGGCCTATGCGGCCAAAACCGTTTATCGCTATGCGGATTGTCATGCTGCTCCTGAAAAAGGGCCTTCTCTCCCCGGGCGCGTTCACCGTTATTGAGAGGGCGCTGACTGGGTCATCTAGATAACCCGCATAGAGTACTTTAGCGCACCACCTGCTGTGAATCGTCGCGTCGCATTATTCCTTCGGTCCAGCCTTCACTCATTACCTTCACTCTGACGTTTCTGTTGAATACAGCCTCAACTGAAACGCTTCAGCTGAGCATAAACCAAAGTTTTGCCAAAAGGAACAGATGCGACAGCCTGCCTGACAACCGAACGGCACTTTGCGAGAATAAGATGATCTAGCGCACACTTTTTCAATCTCAATCCGCTGTGATACGCCAGATATCTTGGTAACGATGGAGGGTGAACCGCTAGGCTTTCGGGAATATCCACAGATGCTCGGCCGGCAGGGAAAGCCGGCACAGCGTCTGACCGCGCACTTCAGTGCCATAGGCCCGCACGACAAAATCCTCAGCCACGGTGCGGAACAGGTACTCCCAACGATCGCCCAGATACATGCTGGTCAGCAGCGGCAACTCAAGCTGGTTACCCTGCGGGTCATCCCCCAGGCGTACGCGCTCCACGCGGATCACCGCCGTGGCCTCTTCGCCGGCTTTTACCCCTGCCCCCGCCATGCCCCACAACGCCCAGTCTTTGCCTTCAATGCGCGCTTTGCCGTCAACCACCTCGGTGACCTTGCCGTTCAGGCGATTATTGCTGCCCATAAACTCGGCGGTAAACAGGGTCGACGGCGAACCGTACATCTCCTGCGGCGTGCCCTGCTGCTCGATTTTTCCGTTGTTAAGCAGCAAAATGCGATCGGAAATCGCCATCGCCTCGTTCTGATCGTGCGTCACCATCAGCGCCGAAAGCCCCAGCTTGATGATCAGCTCACGCAGGAAAACCCGCGCCTCTTCGCGCAGCTTGGCGTCAAGGTTCGACAAAGGCTCATCCAGCAGAATGACCGGCGGGTTGTACACCAGCGCCCGGCCAATTGCCACGCGTTGCTGCTGGCCACCGGACAACTGATGCGGATGGCGCTTACCCAAATGCCCCAGCCCCAGTTGATCAAGCACACCTTGTACCCGCTGGGTCATTTCCGCCGAAGCCACTTTACGTAATTTCAGCGGGTAGGCAACATTCTCAAACACCGTTTTATGTGGCCACAGGGCGTAGGACTGGAATACCAGCCCCAGGTTGCGCTCTTCCGCCGGGATCTCGCTGCGCGAGGTACCGTCGTAAACGGTATTGTTGCCAATGATAATGCGGCCCTGAGTCGGTTTTTCCAGCCCGGCGACCGCACGCAGCAACGTGGTTTTACCACTGCCCGACGGCCCCAGCAACGAAACCACTTCGCCACGCTTTAGCTGCATTGAGACGCCCTTCAGTACCGGGTTGTCACCATAAGTTAAATGCAGATCCTCTACCGAAAGTTCAATCATGTAATTTCACTCCAAAGCGCAGGGCAATACCCAAACCTAACACCACCAACAGGATGTTAATGAAGGAAAGTGCAGCGACAATATCAATGGCACCCGCCGCCCACAGAGACACCAGCATCGAACCTATGGTTTCAGTGCCCGGAGACAACAGATAGACCCCGGTGGAATACTCACGCTCGAAAATCAGGAACATCAGCAACCACGAGCCAATCAAGCCATAACGCGACAGCGGAATGGTGACGTGGCGGGTGATCTGGCCACGGGATGCCCCAGCGCTGCGCGCCGCTTCTTCCAGCTCAGGGCCGACTTGCAACAACGTCGACGAGATCAGCCGTAGGCCGTACGCCATCCAAACGACGGTGTACGCCAGCCAGACACTGAAGATGGTGCTGCGTAAGGAACGTAGCCAGACGATCAGGTTTTCCCGCAGCCATTCAGCCATCGGTAGCACCGAAAGCCAGCCCTCTTTCAGCGACTTATCCAGCCACATTGGCAAGAACAGGAAGACCCACAAGAGGGCTAACCCCGCCAACAGGCCAGGTACCGCACGCGGCACCAGCACGCTGTAATCAAGAAAACGGGTAGCCCCGTCAGGTTTGCGATGCAT
This sequence comes from Serratia sp. CoH_122_TC_1, assembly GCF_058191755.1. Taxonomy (NCBI): domain Bacteria; kingdom Pseudomonadati; phylum Pseudomonadota; class Gammaproteobacteria; order Enterobacterales; family Yersiniaceae; genus Serratia; species Serratia sp. CoH_122_TC_1. The sequence continues at coordinate 2,834 of NZ_JBXWLA010000010.1, read as the reverse complement.
GGCAATGCCGATGAACAAGTAACAGACCACCGCCAGCGCGCCACCGAGTACCCCAATCGCCATCGAGTTGACGATGGCTCGCAGCAAGTTCGGCTGCTGCCAGATAGTGCGGAAAGTGTTGAGCGACAGCTCATCCCAGATTGAAACGCCCACCCCCCAATTAGAAATAAAGGCACGCAGCACCACACCCACCAGTGGCACACCGATAGTCACCGTCAGCCAAAACACCACCACCGCACCGGCCACCCAGCGCCATTTTCCCAGCGGCAGCGCCCGCGCCTGCGAGGCCTTACCCTTAACCGTGACAAAACGGTTGGCGGTACGCATCAGGCGGCGCTGCAACATGACCAATGGAATGGTGATACAGATCAGCACCACCGCTACCGCCGCCATCAAATGGTAAGACGGTGTCCCCAGCTTGTTGGTCAATTGATACAGGTAGGTTGCCAGTACCAGATTGCCCTCTGGATCCCCCAGTACCAGCATCAGGCCGAACACTTCCAGCCCGAGGAAGAACAGCAAAACCCCGGCGTACAGAATCGAAGGCCGCACCATCGGCAAGCTAACGGCAGTCATTACCTGCAAAGGTGAAGCACCCGCCGTTCGGGCGGCTTCTTCTACGTCAGAACCCACGCTGCGCAACGCCGAGGAGATATAGAGATAGGCGTGCGGTACGTGCGTCAACCCGGCGATCACCACGATGCTGGCCATCGAATAGATATTCCAGGGCACAAACCCCAGTAGCGATTCCGCCCACAGTGAAAAGAAGCCGACCGGCCCGGCGGCCACCACATAGCCAAAGCCCAAGACCATCGGCGAGACAAAGATTGGCACCAGGATCAGCGGTTCAATAAATCGGCGGCCGGGCAAATCGGTTCTGACCATTAAAAAGGCCAGGATCCCCCCCAGCGGAATCGCGATCACCACCAGGCCGAAAGCCAGGATAAACCCGCTTTTCAGCGCCTTGTAAAAGTCCGGATCGGTGAAAATAAATTGGAACGCCTCAAGGCTAAAAACCTTGGAGGGAGAGAAAAAGGGAGCGGAGAGGAAACTTTGAATCACGATAAATGACAGTGGCACATAAATAACCAGTGCGGTTATCACCACCACCAAGCTGCGCGGCAGGCTCTGCCACTTTCTGCGCCATGCATTCATAATTTATCCCTGGTCATAAACCACCAAAGGACGCGCGCCACGGTGGCAGACACGCGTCCGGATATTGAACTTATTTGGCCGCGGCGGCACGCCACTGTTTAATGTAATCCAGACGTTTGGCCGGTTGCAGATACTCCAGCAGGCTTTCATCCACCGGAATCGGCTTCAGCGCATTACCGAGCATTTTGGTCATGCCATCGATATCGTTTTTGCCTTCAATGTCATTACGGATGGAGGGAATATCCGCCTGATTGGCGAGAATGCTCTGGCCCTTTTCCGACAGCACAAAGTTAAGCCACAGTTTTGCTGCATTCGCGTTGGTCGCCTCTTTACTGATAAAGGACACGCGCGACAGCACCAGGGTATAGTCCTTCGGATAAGAGATACCGAGTGAAGGGTCGGTTTTGGCGCGAGCTTCAGCGTATGAACCCAGGATATTGAAACCAATCAGATTCTCACCGGATGACACCCTTTCCATCATGGTCCCGGTAGACGACTGAACCGCCAGCCCCCCTTTAGCAATGTCTGCCAACGTGGCGAAATAATGGGGATCTGCCTTAAAGTCCTGTACCGACAGCATGAACCCCAGCCCCGACTTTTCAATGTCATAGGTCGTGACTTTCTTTTTGAACTTGTCGGTTTGGCTGGCGATCAGTTTTGCCAGTGCAGCATGTGAGTCCGGCACATCACCCTGCGGGATGAGTCGTTTGTTATAGATGAAGACCACCGGCTCATAGGTTGTGCCGTAGGCTTTCTCTTTCCATACCGCCCACTTGGGCAGTTGGCCCTGCTCTGGCGAGGCATATTCTTGCGCGTAGTCAGTGGCCAGTTTCAGCGCCGTATCCATCGACGAGCTCCATACCACGTCGCCGCTGGTGCCACCTGCAGCCTGCTCGCTGATATAGCGGTTGTACAATTCGGTGCTGTTCATATCGTTGTATTCGACTTTAACGCCCGGGTACAACGCTTCGAATCCCTGGATCAGCGGCCCGGCAGCTTTGGTATCTGTGGTGGAATACACCACGACCTTGCCCTCTTTCTTCGCACCGTCCACGATTTTTTGATAGTCAGCGGGATAGCCTGCCGGGAACTCAGCGTAAGCAGGCACTGCGCCCAGCACAGCCATCGCTACGACCGACATGCTGATTCTTGTTAACATGATCAACTCCTGGTTACATTTAATAAACCAAAAATTAACATATAGTTAATAAGTGTTCTTAAGCAACGCCGTTGATTTTTTATCTTCGTGTTTTGTGAGGTTGGACGATTTTTGGGCAAGAAAAAGCCCGGCAATGTGCCGGGCTTAGGGTAACGCGACAGGGCAGGGCTTATTTCAGCAGTGCCTGCGCCTTGGCCACCACGTTTTCCACGGTGAAACCGAACTCTTTGAACAGCTGTTCTGCCGGCGCCGACTCACCAAAGGTGGTCATGCCCACGATAGCGCCGTTCAGGCCCACGTACTTGTACCAGTAGTCCGCAATACCCGCTTCTACCGCCACGCGCGCAGTCACTGCGGCCGGCAGCACGGATTCACGGTACGCCGCGTCCTGCTTGTCGAACGCGTCGGTGGACGGCATGGAGACCACGCGCACCTTACGGCCGGCTGCGGTCAGCTGGTCTGCCGCGTCCACGGTGATGCCCACTTCCGAACCGGTGGCAATCAGGATGACGTCCGGCGT
>NZ_JBXWLA010000009.1:216349-257420 GCF_058191755.1 Serratia sp. CoH_122_TC_1 | reverse complement strand
GTTGTTCCCGGTCAGTGGAGGCGCATTATAGGGAGTTCTCAGAAGGCCGCAACCCCTAAATGCAAAAAACTTTTCAAACGCTCAAATAACCACCAAAAAGGCCATTTTAGGATATTTATTAGTCAGAAAATGGGAGTTTTAAGGCTGTTACCCCGCAAAAAATCGGAAGCCCAATAAAAACAGATAAAGAAAAGGGAGCGGTTTCCCGCTCCCTATTATCGTAATCACTCTATATAGACATTACTGCCTGGCGACGATGTGCTCGTTTTCCACATCCAGCGTAACCAACTTGCCTGGAATCAGTTTGCCAGAAAGGATTTGCTGCGCCAGCGGGTTTTCTATCTCCTGCTGGATAGCACGTTTCAACGGACGCGCCCCATATACAGGGTCGAAACCCGTTTTGCCTAGCAGCTCCAGTGCAGGTTCGGTCATCGTTACTGCATAACCACGCTCTTCCAGACGTTTGTACAGACGCGCCAACTGGATCTTGGCAATCTCGGCAATGTGTTTCTGACCGAGAGGATGGAACACGACCACCTCATCTATACGGTTGATGAATTCCGGACGGAAGTGGTGGCTCACCATTTCCATGACGGATTCCTTCATCTGTGCGTAGTTCATCTGACCAAAGTGCTCCTGAATGAGATCGGACCCCAGGTTAGATGTCATGATCACCACGGTATTACGGAAATCAACAGTACGTCCCTGGCCATCGGTCAGGCGCCCATCATCCAACACCTGCAGCAGGATGTTGAACACATCCGGATGCGCCTTCTCCACTTCATCCAGCAGAATCACGGAATAAGGTCTACGGCGCACCGCCTCAGTCAGGTACCCACCTTCTTCATAACCGACATAACCTGGAGGTGCACCCACCAGCCGCGATACCGAATGTTTTTCCATAAACTCGGACATATCGATACGCACCATCGCGTCGTCACTGTCGAACAGGAACGAAGCTAACGCCTTACATAGCTCGGTTTTACCTACCCCGGTCGGCCCGAGGAACAGGAATGAACCTATTGGCCGGTTTGGATCTGACAGACCAGCGCGGCTACGGCGAATAGCGTTGGATACGGCGCTCACCGCTTCATCCTGGCCAATGACCCGGGTATGCAGTTCATGCTCCAGGCGCAATAGCTTGTCACGCTCACCTTCCAGCATTCTGGCGACCGGAATACCGGTAGCGCGAGCCAGTACCTCAGCGATTTCTGCGTCAGTTACACGGTTACGCAACAGCTTCATGGTTTTGCCTTCAGCCAATGTGGCCGCAGCAAGCTGTTTTTCCAACTCAGGGATCTTACCGTATTGCAATTCTGACATCCGCCCCAGATCGCCGACGCGACGCGCCTGCTCCAGAGAGATTTTGGCCTGCTCAAGATCCGCTTTGATATTCTGCGTACCGGAAAGTGACGCCTTCTCGGCTTTCCACTCTTCTTCCAGCTCTGAATATTCGCGTTCTTTCTGCTCCAATTCACCACTGAGCATTTCCAGCCGTTTCTTACTGGCGTCGTCAGACTCTTTACTCAGCGCCTGCTGCTCCAGTTTAAGCTGTATGATGCGGCGCTCCAGACGATCAAGTGATTCTGGTTTCGAGTCCATCTGCATACGGATGCTGGACGCAGCCTCATCGATCAGGTCAATGGCCTTATCCGGCAGTTGGCGATCGGAGATGTATCGATGCGACAGCGTCGCCGCCGCGACTATCGCCGGGTCCGTGATCTGCACATGGTGATGCAGTTCATAACGTTCTTTCAGGCCACGCAAGATGGCGATGGTGTCTTCAACGCTAGGCTCTGCCACATAGACTTTCTGGAAACGACGTTCGAGCGCCGCATCCTTCTCTATATACTGGCGATATTCATCCAGCGTTGTCGCACCGACGCAATGCAGTTCCCCGCGCGCCAGCGCAGGTTTCAACATATTACCGGCATCCATCGCGCCGTCGGCCTTACCTGCACCAACCATAGTGTGCAATTCGTCAATGAAAAGGATAACGCTGCCTTCCTGTTTGGACAGGTCGCTCAGCACGCCTTTCAAACGTTCTTCGAATTCACCACGGTATTTAGCACCTGCAATTAATGCCCCCATATCGAGGGAAAGTACGCGTTTATGCTTCAGGCCTTCCGGCACTTCACCATTAATGATGCGCTGTGCGAGGCCTTCGACGATGGCGGTTTTACCCACGCCAGGTTCGCCGATCAATACCGGGTTGTTTTTGGTACGGCGTTGCAGTACCTGAATAGTACGACGAATCTCTTCATCACGACCGATAACCGGGTCAAGTTTGCCCTGCTCAGCACGTTCTGTCAGATCAATCGTGTATTTCTTCAACGCCTGACGTTGGTCTTCAGCACCTTGATCTTCCACGCTGTCACCGCCTCGCATTTGCTCAATGGCCTTACTGATTTTATCGGTTGTCGCGCCAGCCGCTTTCAACAGATCGGTCAATGTTCCACGATCTTCAAGCACCGCTAACACAAACAGTTCGGATGAAATGAATTTGTCCGCCCGCTTTTGCGCCAGCTTGTCGCACAGGTTCAGGACACGTACCAGCTCATGGGACGGTTGAACGTCACCACCGGTACCTTCAACTTGAGGCAGTCGAGACAAAGCCTGTTCGATTTCGGTGCGCACGCGCCCGGCATCGATACCGGCAGAAGTTAAGAGTGGACGAACCGTGCCCCCTTCCTGATTAAGCAAGGCGCTCATCAGATGTAACGGCTCAATAAACTGGTTGTCGCGCCCAAGTGCGAGAGATTGGGCATCGGCGAGGGCAAGCTGGAATTTGTTGGTAAGACGATCCAGACGCATAACACCTCCAAGTTTGGTCGAAATTGCTACTGGAGATTAAATGAGGTCATCCCTCAAATTTTCAAGGTTATTTCGACTGTATATTTTCGGTACTACATCATGCGTCTTTGGACCGCCCTAATTCAATAGGTTATATCAGCCAGATTAAACTTGCCAGACGTCCGGTTATTCCATCGCGGCGATAGGAGAAAAAATGACTCATTTCGCTCACCGTACAGCGATCACCACCGTAGATGGCGTGGATACCTGCACGCTGTAAGCGCTGACGGGCCAACAGATAGATGTTAGCCAGGAATTTATCGCCGTGTGGGATAAAGGCAGCCGCAGCGGCGCCATCAACATTTATAAACGCGGCACGCACTTCGGGGCCGACTTCAAACTGCTCTGGACCAATCGCCGGGCCGAGCCAGGCGTTAATGTTTGCTGGCTCAGTGGCAAATTCTGCCACCGTGTGTTCCAGCACACCATTACATAACCCGCGCCAACCGGCATGGGCTGCGGCCACTTCATCACCGGCCTGCGAGCAAAACAGCACCGGCAAGCAATCTGCCGTCATCACTGCACACACCTGCCCAGGCACATTACTGTAAACCGCATCCGCACGCAGATTGGTCGGCGTTCGCCCATCTAACCGCACGACACCTGTACCATGTATCTGTTCCAACCAAACCGGCATCTGCGGTAGTTCAGCCCCGCCCACCAGCCGTTGGCGGTTATCCGCGACTGCCCAAGCCTCATCACCAACGTGAGTGCCGAGGTTAAGCGAATCGTAGGGCGGCGCACTCACGCCACCACCACGGGTTGTGCTACAGGCTTTTACGCCAGCAGGCAGCGGCCAATCCGGTAAGATGAGCGAATCCATTACCAGTTCATCTGATCTTTGAATTCTTCGGTATCCGCTTTCAGCGCGTTAATCAGATCGACCATATCCTGTGGCAGCGGCGCATGCCACTCCATTTGGATACCGCTGATCGGATGATATAAACGCAGCATGGTAGCGTGCAGTGCCTGGCGATCGAAACCGCGCAGTGCGGCAATAAATGCCTCTGACGCGCCTTTTGGCGGACGCGGACGGCCACCGTAAAGCTGATCACCCACCAGCGGGTGGTTAATGTGCGACATATGCACACGGATCTGGTGAGTACGGCCGGTTTCCAGGCGCAAACGCAGACGAGTGTGCGCACGGAAATGCTCCATAATACGGTAGTGCGTCACCGCCGGCTTACCCATTGGGTGAACCGCCATATGGGTGCGTTTGGTTGAGTGGCGCGAAATAGGCTCCTCAACGGTACCGCCTGCGGTCATGGTGCCGATAGCAACCGCTTCATATTCACGCGTGATTTCACGCGCCTGCAGCGCTTCGACCAGTCGAGTTTGTGCTGGAACGGTTTTCGCCACCACCATTAGACCTGTGGTGTCTTTGTCCAGACGGTGCACGATGCCGGCACGCGGCACATCGGCAATTTCAGGATAGTAATGCAGCAACGCGTTGAGCACAGTACCGTCCGGGTTACCGGCACCGGGGTGCACAACCAGATCGCGTGGTTTGTTGATCACCAAAATATCACTGTCTTCATAGACGATATTGAGGGCGATATCCTGCGGTTCCCAGCGTGCTTCTTCTTCTATCTGTGCATCAATGGCGACCGTCTCTCCCCCCAGCACCTTCTCTTTCGGTTTGTTTATCGTTTTGCCATTGACCTGCACCCGATTGTCCAAGATCCAATCTTTTATGCGAGATCGTGAATAATCAGGGAACAATTCGGCCAAAGCCTGATCTAAACGTTGTCCGAGTTGAGATTCGGCCACCGTTGCGGTGAGTTGTACTTGTTGTGCCATATGCAGCTTCTTCGTTAACGTTGGGTTTTCACGGCGATGCCGTTTAATATAATGTGCTATTGTACCTGGTCTTTGTCGGGAGCTTAACGGACAGTCTCCCGGAATAACACCCTGAGGATAATCAAAACGTCATGACGCGTATGAAATATCTGGTGGCGGCAGCCACGTTGAGCCTGGCGCTGGCAGGTTGCTCCACATCCAAGGATGCGGTTCCCGACAACCCACCTTCGGAAATCTATGCTACTGCCCAGCAAAAACTGCAGGACGGTAACTTTAAGGGCGCGATTACGCAACTCGAAGCGTTAGATAACCGCTATCCTTTCGGGCCGTACTCTCAACAGGTCCAGTTGGATCTGATTTATGCCTACTACAAATCTGCCGATTTACCGCTGGCTCAGGCGTCTATCGATCGTTTCATGCGTCTGAATCCAACGCACCCGAACATTGACTACGTGATGTACATGCGTGGTCTGACCGATATGGCGTTGGATGACAGTGCATTGCAAGGCTTCTTCGGGGTCGATCGTTCAGACCGAGATCCTCAGCATGCACGCGCTGCGTTTCGCGACTTCAGCCAGCTGATTCAACAGTATCCGAACAGCCAGTACGTGACCGATGCAAACAAGCGTTTGGTGTACCTGAAAGACCGCCTGGCCAAGTATGAGCTTTCGGTGGTGGAATACTACACTAAACGCGGTGCCTACGTCGCGGTCGTTAATCGCGCCGAGCAGATGCTGCGTGAATTCCCGGATACCAAAGCGACACGCGATGCGTTGCCGCTGATGGAAAACGCGTATAAGCAATTGCAACTGAACGGCCAGGCCGACAAAGTGAGCAAAGTGATCGCTGCCAACCCGGCATAACCTGATTGGCAACAGCAGAAAAACAAAACGGCAGCCTCGGCTGCCGTTTTCATTTGCCGAATACTTAACCAAAGCAGGATAAATACACAAGCAAAAACACGGCGTTAGCACATATGCCTCACCGCTTATCCTTTCAATAATGCGCGTTCCGCTCTCTAGACTCAAGCGTTAGATAGCCAATTCAAAGCTTGAATCACAGATTGAACTAACTTTGCAAAAAGTGACAAAAAAATGTGATTTTCATCACGCATTTAAGCAAAAAGCGGGGTATGCTGGACTCATCCAAGACGGAAAGACAGAGAGGTAAGTTATATGACATTGAACATTACCAGCAAACAAATGGATATCACTCCCGCAATCCGCAGTCACGTCGAAGACCGTCTCACCAAACTGGAAAAATGGCAGGCCCAACTGATTAACCCGCATATCGTCTTATCGAAAGAACCGAAAGGGTTTGTTGCCGACGCCACCATTACCACACCTAACGGCCCGCTGGTTGCCAGCGCCAAACATGATGACATGTACACCGCCGTTAACGATTTGATCGCCAAGTTAGAGCGCCAGTTGAACAAGGTGCAACATAAAGGCGAAGCACGCCGTGCCGCGACCAGCGTGAAGGACATTATTCCGGAAGTAGAGCCGGAACAGGAATAACCGTTTAGCGGCTGTTTCACATCGAACGCGCCTGAGGGCGCGTTTTTTGTCTGGTTTTTTTATTGACGAGATAAAAGCCTGCGGTTACTTTAAAACTTGTCACACACACTTTGGATATCACATGGCTCGTAAACCGTTTTTCTTCGCATTCTTTTTTACCTTCCCCTGATTGGGAGGCGTTTCGTCGTGTGATAAAGAATGCGAAGACGAACAGCAAAGCCTCCTGAAAACAGGGGGCTTTTTTTATGGCTATTTTACAACGTATAAAAATACAAGGCAGAAGCTGATTATGACTGACAACCCGTTACTCGTGCTGCGCAAACGCATCAGCGCACTGGATCTGAAATTGCTGTCCTTGCTGGCAGAGCGCCGTGAGCTGGCGGTAGAAGTAGGGAAAACCAAACTTCATTCCCATCGGCCAATCCGCGACAAAGAGCGTGAACGCGATCTGCTGGATGCCTTAATTGCCGCCGCCAAGCCCTACGACCTGGACGGATTTTACGTCACTCGCCTGTTCCAACTGATTATTGAAGATTCTGTGTTGACCCAGCAGGCGCTATTACAGAACCAACTCAATCAAGTCAGCCAACATTCTGCCCGTATCGCGTTCCTTGGCCCTAAAGGGTCCTATTCACACTTGGCAGCACGTCAATACGCCGCCCGCCATTTCGATCAATTGATCGAGTGCGGCTGCCATAAATTCCAGGACATTTTCACCCAGGTCGAAACTGGCCAGGCGGATTACGCTATTTTGCCCATCGAGAACACCAGTTCAGGTTCGATTAACGACGTCTACGATTTACTGCAGCACACAAGTTTGTCTATCGTCGGTGAATTGACTAACCCTATTGATCACTGCGTCCTGGTTGCCAATGACACTGATCTTGCCCAGATCGAAACCGTGTATAGCCACCCTCAGCCATTCCAGCAGTGTAGCCAATTCATTAACCGCTACCCGCACTGGAAAATTGAATATTGTGAAAGCACCGCAGCCGCGATGGAAAAAGTGGCCAAATTGAACTCGCCAAAAGCCGCCGCATTAGGCAGCGAAGCTGGCGGTGCTCTCTATGGTCTACAGGTGTTGGAACATAATCTGGCCAATCAACAGCAGAACATTACTCGCTTCATTGTGCTGGCGCGCAAAGCGATTGACGTCTCGGAACAAGTTCCCGCTAAAACGACGCTGATTATGGCCACAGGCCAGCAGTCTGGCGCGTTGGTGGAAGCATTGCTGGTGCTGCGCGATAACGGCATCATCATGACCAAACTGGAATCTCGCCCGATTAACGGTAACCCGTGGGAAGAAATGTTTTATATCGATGTGCAGGCAAACCTGCGTTCTGAAGCGATGCAGAAAGCATTGAGGGACCTGACGCCCATCACGCGCTCGTTGAAGGTGCTGGGTTGCTACCCGAGTGACACCGTAGTACCCGTCAATCCATCCTGATAGAGATAAAAAAGGGTTCGGCATTTGCCGAACCCCGATACATTATTATTGCCGGCTGTCGTTCGCCTGACGTAACAACGAGCGGCTTTCCACCAAGAATCGCTGCGCATAGTCACCAAACCAATGCTCGACCTTCTGGAAGCTCTGAATAAACGCCTGTTTGTCGCCCTGATCCAGCAGCTTTATCGCCTCACCAAACCGTTGGTAGTAGCGTTTGATCAATGCAATGTTCTCTTCCGAGGACATGATGATATCCGCGTACAGCTGCGGATCCTGAGCAAACAGACGCCCGACCATCGCCAACTCTAACCGATAAATCGGCGAAGAAAGTGCCAGCAACTGTTCCAACTGAACGTTTTCTTCTGCCAAGTGCAAGCCATAGGCAAAGGTTGCAAAATGGCGCAGTGCCTGAATAAAGGCCATGTTCTGGTCGTGCTCAACCGCGCTAATACGGTGTAAACGTGCCCCCCACACCTGCAACTGCTCCAATAACCATTGGTACGCCTGCGGCTCGCGACCGTCGCAATACACCACCACTTGTTTGGCTACACTGCCAACGTCAGGGCCAAACATCGGATGCAGACCCACCACAGGGCCAGTATGCGCAGCCAACATGGCATTCAGCGGACGATTTTTTACGGAGGCCAGATCAACCAGGATGCAATCTGCCGGCAGTGGCGGTAACCGCTCAATGACCTGTTCTGTCACGTGAATAGGTACGCTGACAATCACCATGCCGGCATCCGCCAGCAAAGTGTCAGCCTGCGCCCAATCGTCCTGATCCAACACTTTGACCTGGTAGCCGGACAGCGTCAGCAGACGATTAAACAACCGCCCCATTTGGCCATTACCGCCAATAATGACAATCGGGCGCAATTGCGGATGCAGCGTTTTAAAACCTTTGTCGTTCTCGCTGACGTAAGACTCGCGCATAACACGACGTAATACGTCCTCAATCAAGTCAGGCGGTACACCAAGGTTTTCCGCCTCTTTACGTCGTGAGGCCAGCATTGCGGCCTCACGCTCAGGAACATATACCGGTAAGCCGTGGTGGCTTTTCACCTCCCCCACTTCCGCCACCAGGTGCAGGCGTTTCGCCAGCAGCTCTAACAGCGCCTTATCCACTTCGTCAATTTGATCGCGCAGCGCGGTCAGTTCAGCCACCATAACTTACTACTCTCCAGTGCGTGCCGTCAGTGCGGCGCCGAGTTCCTGGTGCATATGACGCAGCAGCGTCTCTGTACTTTCCCAATTAATACAGGCGTCGGTTACAGAAACACCGTAGCGCATATCTGCACGCGGTTGCTCAGATGACTGGCTGCCTTCGTGCAGGTGGCTTTCCAGCATGATGCCGGTGATCGAACGGTTACCCGCTTTGATCTGCTCTACCACGGACTCGGCAACTGCCGGTTGACGACGATAGTCTTTATTCGAGTTGCCATGGCTGCAATCTATCATCAAGGACGGATGGAGTCCCGCGTCCCGCATCTGTTTTTCACAGGCTGCAACGTCCTCAGCACTGTAGTTTGGCGTTTTACCACCACGCAAAATCACATGGCCATCCGGATTGCCCTGCGTTTGCAACAGACATACTTGGCCAGCCTGATTGATACCCACAAATCGATGCGGCATTGCCGCGGCGCGCATGGCATTGATTGCCGTACCCAGGCTGCCATCCGTGCCATTTTTGAAGCCGACCGGCATCGACAACCCTGAAGCCATTTCGCGGTGAGTTTGTGATTCCGTCGTGCGCGCACCAATCGCTGACCAGCTAAACAGGTCGCCAAGGTATTGCGGGCTGTTTGGATCTAATGCTTCTGTTGCCAACGGCAAGCCCATACCAACCAGATCAAGCAGCAGGCGACGCGCGATATGCAAACCTGCTTCAACATCAAACGAACCATCCATGTACGGATCGTTAATCAAGCCTTTCCAGCCAACAGTGGTTCGCGGTTTTTCAAAATAGACACGCATAACGATATACAGCTGATCGCTCAATTCAGCCGACAGGGTTTTCAAATGACGGGCGTAATCCAGTGCAGCATCCGGGTCATGGATAGAACAAGGCCCGCACACCACCAACAGGCGATGATCGCGCCCCTGCAAGATATCGGCGATGGTTTTGCGCGCGGTAGCGATTTCATTTTCATCGCTGGCGCTAAGCGGGAACTGGTTCTTCAACTCTTCCGGAGTAATCAGAATTTGTTCTGCACTGATATGAACGTTATTGAGCGCGTCTTTTTGCATGATGCTATTCCTGTCGTTTGCCGTTATGCGTAAGCGTTGAGAGTACGTTGAGCGATTCAGGACCTTACCATATCACGTGATGTAAAGTTTTCAATCCGATATCTGTAAATAAAAAATTACCAATAAGATTACGCATACCAAAAGATGATATTAAAAAACAAGAAAATTTATTTAACTAACTGATTTTAAATGAATAAAATCAAGGAAACACTAGAGTCCTCTTTTCATTTCTTCATAGCTACCCAGCCTACATCACCACCGAAAAACGTAAATATAAATTTACATCAATGATATCAATACACCCCAGGAGCAAGGCTCTACCGAACATAATAGCCAGGTACATCTCACAATGCGGTTGCCACCAAGCGACAACCTCACGTAATGCCCCGTTAAATGCTAAGGACACTCAGCATGATATGCCACTGGACAGGGTTAATTAAGTAGAAGAAAAGTGAATAAGTGATGATGAGAAATTAAAAACTTAAGCTAATCGTAGCTATTTTGGTCGCCATGACGAACCGATATAATGTGACCGAAATCACCTATAATCACTCTTAACAACTGGATCCAAAATGCTCTCTTTACGCGCTCGTCGCGCTATTCCGCTGTTCATTAGCTGCTTAACGACTTTCACCAGTGTTTCAGCCCTTGCCGACAATACACTTTTTACCGCGATGGACGACCCAGCCACAGCTAAAAAGCCATTTGAAGGTAACGTCCAGGCTGGTTACAACTCTCAGTCAGGCAACTCGCAAAGCTCAACACTGTTGGCTAACACCAGCATGACCTGGTTCAACAGCGATGCTGCCTACAGCCTCTGGGGAGCAGCCAACAACACCACGTCGTCCAATGTGCGTTCGTCAGAAAAGTATCAAGCCGGTGGCCGTACCCGTTATAACCTGAGCGATCGTAACTATCTGTTCGGCCAAGCAAGCTGGCTGAGCGACCGCTTCAACGGCTATGACTCCCGTTCAACACTGACCGGGGGTTATGGCCGCCAGATTCTCAACGGACCGCTCAGCGATCTGCGTGTTGAATTTGGTCCAGGCGTTCGTCACGACGAATACCATGGTGGTGGTCGTTCAACCAAAGCGCTGGCCTACGGTGCTGCTAACTATTCGTACCAGCTAACCGACAACACCAAGTTCTCCGAAGGTGTTTCCGCACTGGCGAACGAAGAAACCACGTTGAACTCCGAAACTGCATTGAGCGTCGCAATTAACGAAAAATTTGCACTGCGCCTGGCCTACACGGTGACTTACAACAGTAAGCCACCTGCGTCTGCACCAAAGAATACCGACACGACCACCTCAATCAGCCTGGTCTACGGTCTGTAATTCCTTCGTCTCTACAATCCAATATTACCTAAGCCCATCATTGATGGGCTTTTTTTATGCCTGAGGTGACAGCGTCAACCAAATCATGCCCAATGCTTTCAATGCATCGGTGGAACACTGGAAGTCCGCATTCCCGCCGCAGACCTGTACCTGATTACCCGGCAAACGCGCAATATCATAGACGTCAATGTTGCCATCTATGTCGATCAACCAACGGCCATTGGCAATGTGTGTCACCGCTAAATCCACCAGCCAAGAAACCCGCCCGCCGTCAACATAGGCTGGCTGTGTAACGCCAGCAGAGATGAGTGAACTATCCGCCAACCATTCTCCTGCATCTTTCAGTTGCCCGGCAACGAGCCTATATTTAGGTAGTGCCCGCCCGCTGGCTGGCGCCACGTCATACTTGTTGCCATTCCACATATCTCCTTGCCCAGTAGCTAACCACAGCAAAGAAACACCGGTATCCAAAGCACAGGTCACCACGATATCCCCTGGAAAATAATTACGGCGAACCCAAGTGCTCATGGTACCTGATGAAATCCCCAACAAATCCCCCAGTTCTTTCTGAAGACTGAAACCATAGGCATCAAGGATACGGCGCAGAACGCTTTTACCGCCGGAGGCCAGAACTCGGTCATAAAGCGCTTTGCCCTGTGCTGGCTGAGTAGACATGTATCCGACTTTTGCTTTTGCAAGCTCACCAGTCATTAGCCAAGACAAATCAGTGCCCGTAGCCAGCGCACAGCTAATGATCACATTACCAGGAACACTACCGCGCTGCTGCCAGCTACTGATATTGTTAGGAGCTATCCCCAAGATTTCACTAAGTTCTTTTTGCGTGCTAACACCATAGGCTGAAAGGATCCTTTCAATCACAGCGCCTACTGAGGCGTTAACGTTCACAGTTTCTTCACGCATATCATCACCGATTAAATTAAATCTTGTATTTACAAGTCGCATTTTGCGATCTAAAGTACAGTCACAATGCTTCAAAAACGATTTCCATACTATTTTAGTTAAGATGATGCGATACGGTTGATGAAAATGCAAACACCAAGATAACCAAGTAGCACGTTACACCGGCTGTTAAGTGCAGAGAGCGCGAGTAATCACAAGGTGATTGTGACTTTAGTTGGAATAACTCTCGCTTTTGCAAGTCCAATATAGCATTCAGGGAGGTCGCCATGCTGCTGGCCAGTGAAGAACAGCGGGCTATTGGTTTGCGGCGTATCGCCGAAATCCGCCGTACACTGTTCGCCCACAATAAAAATCAGGCCGAAGAGATCTATAACACAGCGCCGCTGCATCTGCGCCACACGTTCTGTTTTCATGCTGGCTTAACCGAACACCACGTGATGTTGCGGTTCGATGAAATGAGCTATCTCCACCGACAGAAAATTGTCGCTGCGCTCAATGCCTTCATTGAATTGGGCAAAGCACTGCCTCGCTATATCAGCGAAGAAGACTGTTTACTCAATCAGAAAAAATAGCCGTTCTGCAAACCCTGGCGTGCAACCCGCCGGATATCGCTCGGCCCAAATACCCTCTTTAAGGAAAACACCCAATGGCTGATACCATTGATATGGCGCAAGAACGCCAGGCGCTAGTGCTCGAAAAGCAGATAGCCTATGCCAGACCCTTAGTTACTCAGGCTTCTGCACTGTTTTGCGTCGGATGTAACGTGGCGATCCCGGAAGCACGACGCGGAGCCATTCCTGGCGTAAGCCGCTGCGTGACCTGCCAAGAGCTCGCAGAAGCTCAGCAACGTCATTTTATCCAACGGTAAAACGATGTCCGCCCCGACCCACAGCCAGACTTCATCCTTGTTTGAAGGCGTGTCCCCCTGGAATGCCCCGCGGCCAGCCATCGGCCGCGAACCGACGTTAAACCGCGATCGGCTACGCCAGTGGCAAGCCGCGCTACGGCGTGTCAACACCTTGCCTTATTACCTGCGAACGCAGTTTATTGAGCATCATCAACATCTGCTGAGCCAACAGGGGCCGCAAGCATCCTGGCGTTACCTGGTGCTATTTTTCGAACGCCGAATGTGGCCACGCATTCAGCAGGTGAACCTTAAATTTGGCCTGAATCGGCAAGCATCGGCACGGTTTGGTAATGAAGCCGATAGCTACGGGGCTTTGCCGACACTAGGTGATAAAGCACTGGAGCAGTTAGCTAAACGGATCGCCGGTCAACTCTTGGCAATTTATCAGAGCGAATGCGATACCCTCTTGGCTAAACATGCAGAGGATGCTTCGGTGTTGCTGCAAACGAAGGTTCAGACGCGTCTCTACGGCCAGATCGCTGGCATGGCACGTGCCTTCAACATTCAGCCCATGCATTGGCGTTGCTACCAAAAGGGGAACTTAGATAGCCATCGCGCAATGGCAGCGTTATCGAGGCTGACCTGCAACCGTTGGTGGTTCCGCCAGCTTAAAACGCAACGTATGCAGTGGCGAGAAGCTTTGCTGATTGCAATTGGGAATGTCAGTCGCAACACCTCACCCTATGCCAGTCAGCAGGCTATTAGAGATGTAAAGGCGCGGCGCCAGTCAAACCTGGATTATCTGCGCCGCTGTGATTTGGAAAATACTCAGACCGGCGAACGTATTGATCTGATGGAGAAAGTACTGGGTAGCATCGCCAACCCGGCGATCCGCCGTATGGAGCTAATGAATACCCTCGCAGGCATTGAAACCTACGCCGCGCGCAGGAAGCATATCGGACTGTTTGTCACCCTGACGACTCCCGCACGTTTTCATCCCACTCGAACCCTTGGTGACCATCGCAAGACACGCTTCAATCACCGCTGGGACCCTGAAGATTTCACCCCAAAAGACGGCCAACGCTACCTGGTGAAGCAATGGAGCAAAATGCGCACCGCATTTAAGGATTGTCAACTCCAGGTCTACGGCATCCGGGTGGTGGAACCCCACCACGACGGTACGCCGCATTGGCACCTGATGCTGTTTACTCCCCATAATCACCGTCAACCGGTGATCGATATTCTGCTCCGTTATGCACTGCAGCAGGATGCGGGGGAACCCGGAGCGCAAGAGAATCGTCTCCAGTATAAGCACCTGAATCGAGGGGGTGCGACAGCTTACATGGCCAAATATATTGCCAAGAATCTCGATGGCTATGCGCTGGAGGGAGAACTCGATCATGAGACCGGTACCCCGTTGAATGAAACCGCCAATGCCGTCAGCGCTTGGGCCAGCACCTGGCGTATTCCGCAGTTTCATCCTTTTGGTTTGCCCAGCATGGGCGCATACCGCGAGTGTCGTCGCATTCGTGGGCAAAGCCTGACGCAGCAGTTCGATGAGCGAACCGAAGCCGTACGCGCCGCCGCCGATACTGGAGACTTCTCCGGTTATATCGATGCCCAGGGCGGTGCCAACGTGCCCCGCAACCGGCAATGGGTACGTGTAGCGCGTGATGATGCGCCCACACTGAACAGTTATGACGAACGAGTGCAAAAAGTGGTCGGTATTTATGCTCCTCATCTGGGCTCCGAACGGGTATACCGGACAAGGACGCTGCAGTGGCGCATCGTCGCCAAAAACAGCAAATCTGCGACACCTTGGAGTTCTGTCAATAACTGTGGGTCCTCCCCCTTTAACGGCCCGAAACTGGCACCCTCCGCACGTCTGACTACAGCACAACAGCAGTATTGCCTGACTATTGCCCGCGATCTTCGGCAGATAGGTATCGATCCGCAGCGCTGGCAACTGGAAGTATTAGCAAGAGGAGGAAAAATCAGCTTTGACGGACAACTTGTACAATTTCCGCTAATCAATGACTGGGCCAACTTTTACCGCACAAATGATAAATCCAATCATTGACGCCTTTAGCGTTTTGCTTAATACTGTATAAATAAACAGTATACTTAAGAGAGGGCAAGAACAGTGGAAATTATGGATAAACAACAGCTAACACTGTCCCGCATCCAGTTCATCGCCGATGTTTCGCAGGCTGCTCAGTGCAGTGCCGCCGAATTTTTGATCGCCATGTCGCTGATTTCAGATCTGGCCGGCCAGGTGCTGCCAGACAATGATTATCAAGAAATATTTTACCCGGCTGACGGACAGGACTCTCGCTAAGCCAGTCGCTGCTGGTGCTACCCCCCCTTTTTTTCCAACACCCGCCGCCGGCGGGTGTTTTCGTTTATGCCGTCGGCACTTTCTCGCTTCGGTTGTGCCAGCTCATCCACAACCCCATCGCGTTGCCGACGCCAGCCCCGCGCGGGAAACTGGTGCCTATCCAGGGCCCCCGAGCCGCTATCACTCCCCTATTGCAGGAGCGTAATAATGAAAATTTATGCACAACAAGGCGACACCATTGACGCAATTTGCTGGCGCTATTACGGCAGCACTCAGCGTCTGGTGGAGCAGGTTTATCTCGCCAATCGTGGCCTGGCCAATGCAGGCCCAATACTCCCCCACGGTCATCCGATCGAACTGCCAGATCTGCCGGCGGCCGTTCAACGAGAAACCGTCAAACTGTGGGACTAAACGATGGAGAAACTCACCTCAACGCTTGCCTATCTCACGGCGGCCTGCCTGGCCTGGATGGGGCGGCACTCTACACAGGACATTGCCCTTTTGGTCGGTGCTGCGGTCGGTGTTGGTACCTTCGCAGTGAATTGGTACTACCGGCGTAAAAGCTACCAGCTGTTGAAATCGTTAAAAAAAAACGGCTTGAAACGCGGAGTCTACGATGAACTCACTCGCTAAACGCTGCGGCGTGGCGGCTATTTTGGCCCTCGCCACCCTGCTGCCACAGTTTAATACCCTGCACACCTCTGAGCAGGGATTGCGTCTGATTGCCGATTTCGAAGGCTGCCGGCTTTCGCCTTATCAATGTAGTGCCGGCGTCTGGACCAACGGCATCGGCCATACCGCCGGTGTGAAAGCCGGCTCTGTCATCAACGAACATCAGGCAGCGGCCAATCTGATCGAGGATGTCCGCACCGTCGAACGAGGGATAGCCCGCTGCATGGCAGTAAAGATGCCTCAGCCGGTTTACGACGCAGTCAGCGCTTTTGCCTTCAACGTAGGAGTTAGCGCGGCCTGCAATTCCACATTGGCCACCTTTATCAAACGCCAACAATGGCAGGCAGCTTGCGATCAGCTACCGCGCTGGATCTATGTCAACGGCATTAAAAGCCAGGGGCTGGAGCGCCGTCGCACTGCCGAACGTGCGCTGTGCCTGCAAGATGCCCAGCGCCCATCGCAGTTGCTTCGACTCAACCATTAAAGGAGAGACATCATGTTAAAACCCGAGCAGTTGCGTACTGCGCTGACCACCGCTCTGCCAGACCTACAGACGCATCCCGATAAGTTACGCATCAGCCTGGATAACGGCCGCGTGGTCTCGACATTAGGCCCTTCGCTGTCATTCGAATACCAATACCAGCTCAATCTGACGCTGAGCGACCAGACTGCCGAAGAAGACCTGGTGATGGTCACCGTCTTGACCTGGCTGCGCAGTCACCAGCCCGACATTCTCGCCAACGCGGAAAAACGAAAAAATAGCTTTGCCTTCAAACGCGATATCAGCGCCGCCGGCCAGCTTGACCTGCAGTTGCAATTGACCGAACGCATTCAGGTGGAACATCGCGACAGCGCGTTGCATATCACACCGTTGACCGAGCCAGCAGAGCCGGAGAATGTCATTCGCTTCACCCGCGTTTACCTGCACGGCGAGCTGATCAGCCAATTTCAGCAGCCATAAACTGACCCGAGGGACGGCTTCTGTTGTGCTGGCGTCAGCTAAACGCCGCCGCATTGCCGCTCCCCTTACACGGCGGCATTCTTAACAGATGAACACAGACAACTTTGATATTCAGCGCCTGGTACGCAACCTGATACGCATCGGCACCATCAGCGAGATCGACCTCGAGCGCGGGCGCTGCCGCGTTGCCACCGGTGGCAACCTCACCGACTGGCTTAACTGGCTAACCGGCCGAGCCGGTGATGCTCGTTACTGGTGGGCGCCCAGCGTAGGTGAACAGGTGCTGGTGCTGTCGCTGGGAGGCGAGCTCGACACCGCCTTCGTGCTCCCCGGCATTTTTTCCGATGCCCATCCCGCGCCGTCAACCTCGGCTCAGGCAGCACATATCACCTTCCCTGACGGCGCGGTGATCGAATACGAACCGGCAGCAGGGGCACTGAAAGTCATGGGTATCAAGAGCGCCACCATCGAAGCCACAGAACAGGTAAGCGTCACTGCACCGGCCATCACCTGTCGTGCAACGAGCAAGATCACGCTGGATGCCCCCGAAGTGGAATGCACCCAGCTATTAACCACCGGCACCATCGCCATCAGGCAGGGCGGCTCGATGACCGGCGATCTCAACCACTCCGGCGGCAGCATCAGTTCTAACGGCGTGGTGGTACATAGCCACACCCACGGCGGCGTGCAAAACGGCGGAGGCCAAACGGATAAACCAGCATGAATAACGCGAAATATCTCGGCATGAACCGCGGCTCGGGCCGCGCGATCACCGATCTTGACCATATCCACCAATCGGTTAGCGACATTTTAATCACTCCGATCGGCTCACGCATCATGCGCCGCAATTACGGTTCGCTGCTGTCCGAGCTGCTGGATCAGCCGCAAAACGACGTGCTGCGGTTGCAGATTATGGCTGCCTGCTACAGCGCGCTGCTGCAATGGGAGCCGCGCATTCAACTTAGCGGCATCACCTTTAACACCACCATCGACGGAAAAATGGTGGTCGACATTACCGGCAACCGTACCGATACGCCGGATACCTTTTCTCTTTCTGTTTCTGTGAGCTGACACCATGGCAACCATTGACCTGAGCTTATTACCCGCCCCCACAGTGGTGGATCCTCTCGATTACGAGTCTCTGCTGGCCGATCGCAAAGCCACGCTGATTTCCCTTTACCCTGAAGAACAACGTGAAGCCATTGCACGTACGCTGACGCTGGAGTCGGAACCGATCGTCAAACTGCTGCAGGAAAACGCATACCGCGAACTGATCCTGCGCCAGCGCATCAATGAGGCCGCTCAGGCGGTGATGCTCGGCTATGCCGGCGGCAGCGATCTGGATCAGCTTGGCGGTAACTTCCAGGTTG
This sequence comes from Serratia sp. CoH_122_TC_1, assembly GCF_058191755.1. Taxonomy (NCBI): domain Bacteria; kingdom Pseudomonadati; phylum Pseudomonadota; class Gammaproteobacteria; order Enterobacterales; family Yersiniaceae; genus Serratia; species Serratia sp. CoH_122_TC_1. Next base: position 239,110 of record NZ_JBXWLA010000009.1, on the reverse strand, counting down.
AACGCCTGGTGGTCCAGCAGCCTGACAATACGGTCACTCCACCGGTGGCGGCGATTATGGAGTCCGACAGCGATTTCCGTGTGCGCATCCAGCAGGCCTTCGAAGGGCTGAGCGTTGCCGGCTCCAGCGGTTCCTACGAATACCACGGCCGTTCCGCCGATGGCCGGGTAGCCGATGTTTCTGCCACCAGCCCCAGCCCGGCCAACGTACTGATTTCGGTTCTCTCGCGTGAAGGTGATGGCACCGCCAGTGCCGAGCTGGTGGCGATTGTCGATAAAGCGCTGAACGATGAAGACGTGCGCCCGGTGGCGGATCGGGTCACCGTCCGTTCTGCCACCATCGTCAATTACAATATCGATGCACTGCTCTACCTCTACCCTGGTCCGGAAGCCGAACCAATCCGCCGCGCTGCCGAAGCCAAGCTGAAAAGCTACATCAGCGCGCAACATCGCCTGGGCCGTGATATCCGTCTGTCGGCGATTTATGCCGCTCTGCATGCCGAAGGGGTGCAACGGGTAGAACTGAAAAGCCCTCAGGCCGACATCGTGTTGGATAAAACCCAGGCTTCGTACTGTTCCAGCTATCTTCTGGCGGTAGGAGGCTCCGATGAGTAACCGCCTGCTGCCGGTCGGCTCTTCACCTCTGGAGGTCGCTGCGGCCGCCGCCTGCGCCGAGCTGGCCGTGATGCCGGTCCCCCTGCGGGAACTGTGGAACCCGGCCACCTGCCCAGTCAACCTGCTGCCGTATCTGGCCTGGGCGTTTTCGGTCGATCACTGGGATGAGGACTGGACGGAGGAAAGCAAACGCAACGTCGTTTCTTCTGCCTTCTTCGTGCATCGTCATAAAGGCACTATCGGCGCCATCCGCCGCGTGGTGGAGCCGTTGGGCTATCTAATCAAACTGCGCGAATGGTGGGAAACCAACGCGGAACCAGGCACCTTTTCACTGGATATCGGCGTGCTGGAAAATGGCATCACCGAAGAAATGTATCTGGAAATGGAACGGATGATCGCCGACGCCAAACCGGTCAGCCGCCACTTGACCGGCCTGGCGCTGAACCTGGAAGCCTCAGGTAATATCGAGGTCGCCGGCGGTCATTACGACGCCGAGATAACCACGGTATATCCGGATTATGTCGAGTACGCCCACCAGATGCTGGAGGGCCACTATCAATTTTTACAACGTAATACCGGTACCACCCTGGATTCGACCCAACAACATTTTGTCCTTAATGAAGAACATGTTCTGGCTGACTCGCGCCATGAACGAGAGCTTTCGCGCATGGCAGGATTGCCCAATGACGCCACCACCGAGGGGCAGGCATTGCAAATTCTCGGCTATGCCCATGCCTACCTGGCGACCCGACAACAGAAGTACCTGGATCAGGCCATTGCCTGTTTCGATGCTTATGTGACTCATTTTTACGACGGTGCCCCCATCCCAAAAACCCCTCAGCGTTGGGTAGCCAACTGGATCGTCAACGCCAAGGAGCCGGTACCTGCCAACTGGCCGGTAGACAGTAAAGATCCGACGCACAGCGGTTTCAAAGGCGTCCCCATGACCTTCATTAAAGGCAAAACGCAGATCCCGCAGGGCGCGCCGTACTGGGGGGAATATCTGGATATCGCTACTTTCGCCTTTGACGGCATCCTGGCCTGGGATGCCATCAATGCACAGGTGCGTGCGGTTGACGCCGCCGGCAACGTGAGCTGGAGCAGCGACGGCAAGCGTTACGACGTTGAATGGATCATTAACTGGCAGGGTTATCAGATTAGCGCTGACGGTGACATTCTGGCCCAGGGTCTGCCCTCCGAGCAGTTTGGTACCGTTCAACTGAAAGATGACACGCTCAGTGGCAGCCATAAGCTGAACTTCGCCAATCGCCAGCCTGTCGAGCACGGCGGCGTCATGATCGAACGTAATCAGGCTCAGCACAATCGTCCGCTGCACGTGCCAGTTCCGCACAATGCCATGGGTAATGCGGCGGACGCCGAATTATGGTTCGCCGATGCCTGTCACCTGCTGCACCAAATCACCGGCGAGCAGCGCTATTTCAACGCCTGGAAAAGCGTTGAATTCACCGCCATGGAATACACCGATATTGACGCGCAGGATAAATTCTTCCGCCAGAGTTTGCATGCCAATACTCCCTTCACCGACGGCATCTCCTACGACTGGTCTTATCCTGCCGATGCGCCCGTCAGCTATGCACGCAACGCCGAAGGTATGATCAGCCTGCGTAAAGAAGTAGCGTCTCAACAGTCGCTGGAGCAGCAGGCGGTGTGGTTTCGCATCAACGACCAATCGAAAGTACGCACTAGTTTCGGCGGCGTTGATGACAAAAACCAGCCGATTTCCTGCAAATTACAGCTTGCTATTGCACCAGAAAAAGATGCGGCACAAGCCACTGACTGGGGCATAGGTCTGCCGCAGTCCACCCAAACTCAGGTAAAAACTTACGATATCCCACTCACCAGTCTGGCGGCGTTAACCCGCAAAGATGGCAGCGATTATCTGCTGGCCGACCTGCGTGCCGTGACCGATTACGGCGGTTGCGCGATCGGCAGCCTGTTTGAGGAGCAAGTTTACGATCGGCGCAGCGCAACGATAATCAACGCGCGCTACCCTAACGATGACGCCGGAATGGTAATCGGTGCCTGGCTGACTGCCGGAGAACGTTTTCCTGTTAACCAATTGGTTTATCGCGCCGATGCCGACTTCAACCTGCGGCTAGAGGATGACGACAAATGGCGCTGGTACTGGATACTACCCGCCACCGACGGTAAATGGAAGTTGGCAACCTTTGGCCCGGCAGCCGCAGTGCTAAGCGGCTATCAGCCGGACCATCAGGATGCTGATGAGAAACCTGCCCATCCTAATTTCAGCACTGTTGACCAGGTCACTATCCTGCAAGACGGCAACGTAGCGGACGCCAACTTCAGTTACTACGTACTGAATGATATTCCGCCGACCTTCAGCGCTGACGACGGTTACACCATCAAATACCGCGTCACGCTACAGGCGGAAAATCCTTATACCGCGCTTTTAGGGGATTGCACCCTGTTGGGCCACCGTCAGGACAGCCTATTCTGCACGCCCGGCGTGATCCCCTTTTCCAACATCTATCAGGCAGACAGCCAACAGTTCGACGGCTGGCACGGCATGCCTTATCCGGGCTACCAGTACCCCTTCATTTTCGTGCACGCCGATGCCGATCCCGACGGCCTGATGCTGAACAACATGACCGAGTTCCTGTGGCAGTCACAGCAATGGTACCAGCAGCAGTTTGGCGTATTGGGGCCCGGCGCTTCCGCTTATATCTGGAATCGCTGGGACAACCTGAGCTATGGCAATGCGGACAACTGGACCATGTATCACTGGGGCGATGGGACTGCCTGGTCCGGTTATCAGCCGCGAGCTTTCTTTGGCGCTGCGCGCGCCTGGCATGAGCTGAAACTGGCGGGTAAAACACCGCCGGCCAAATTGGTCAGCTATGTCGAAAACTGGCTGAACTGGCTGATTGGTTTTACTCAGGATTCTGGCGGTATTACACCGACCGATTTCCCGATGTCCGGTATCCCACAACCCGACAAACATGACTTTACCGGCCATATGTGTGGCCTTTGGTTGGCCGGAGCCGTGATGGCAAAAATGGCCGGTAGCGAGGTCATCGGAACAGAATATTTTATTGAACAATGCGTTACAGAGTTACAGAAGAATTATCTCACCAGTGGGGATGTGATGGATGGCGCCTGGTCGCCAGCCCCGCGTCCCGGCACGGACAACGGGATGTTCTTCGGTTTTTGGTCGGGTGAAATCCTGCGCGGATTGAGCCTGTATGTGATGTACAAGAGCGGCCTCAACTATCCGGCCGACAAACAGAAGAGAGCAACGACATGACAGCAAAATACCGCGCCCTGCTCACCGATCAGGGCAAAGCGCTGCTGGCTAACGCCGCGGCAACCGGCCAGAAGCTGGAGATCACCCAGATGGCCGTCGGCGACGGCGGTGGCTCAGCCACTTTGCCCAGCGAAAACCAAACCAAACTGGTGAACGAGAGGCGACGCGCCGTGCTCAATTCCCTGCAGGTTAACGCCAACAGCAGCAACCAGGTAATCGCCGAGCAAATAATCCCCGAAGATACTGGCGGCTGGTGGATCCGTGAACTGGGGCTGTACGATAAAAATGGCGTACTGGTAGCCGTGGCCAATACTCCTGACACTTATAAGCCATTGCTGGCCGAAGGTGCCGGTCGTACTCAGGTCGTGCGCATGGTCCTGCTGGTCAAAGGTGACGCCAGCGCAGTGATTGTGGCGGATAAAACCGCCGTGTTGGTTTCCCGTGATACGCTGGATGCGGCTATCGCCGAACATGCTCGTTCACGCAATCACCCTGACGCTACCCTGCTCGCCAAGGGGTTCACCCAGTTGAGCAGTGACATTAATAGCAGCAGCGAAGCCCTGGCGGCGACGCCAAAAGCGGTGAAGGCGGTTAATGATGCGAGCGTCAAAAAAAGTAACAACCTTTCGGATCTGACCAACAAGGCCGTCGCACGTGGCAATCTCGCACTGGGTAATGCTGCAACGAGAAATGTGGGAACTGAAGCTTCAAACCTGATGGAAGTCGGGGCGTTCGGCCTCGGTGCAGGCCCAATACATCGTACAGACACTTACAGCAACCGTGGTGAAATTTATCGAGTCAACAGCACTTCAAAAAATGCACCAGGTGGCGGTGTCTATGGCGTACTAAACCTCCCTTGCGATGGAGGTCCTTCCAGCGGATATCTGGCTGTGCAGAATAATGGCGCTGCTTATATCGGTAACTCCAGCACAGCGGAGAGACCACTGTCATGGTCCAGGATTTATACTACGGGTTTTAAACCTACTGCAGCGGATATTGGAGCCTATAGCAAGGCCGAGGCTGAAGGGCGTTTTGTCAAACAAAGTGGAGACACCATTACCGGTGGTTTAACGGTTAATGGCTCTATTGAAACAAAATCAGGGATGACCACTCCGTCATTATCTGTAAATGGATCAACCACTATTGCAGGTGGGCTTATTGCAAAGGCTGGTGTGGAGTTTTACGGTTCTACTCCATATATAGATTTCCATTATAATAATAGCACCGACGACTTTGACACCAGACTAATTAATGACAACAAAGGTATATTATCTTTTCATGGTTCAGAATATTATATTAATGGCAAGCTGAGTGCCACTGGTGACATTTGGTTCGGTGGTAAATTAAATGTTAATGGCATCTCTACATTCTACAGTGGTGATTTCATCACCAAATTTGGAAATATAACCCATGCTGACGGAAACCGGCAGACAAATGGTTTCCGCTTACAAGGCCAGGGAGATCTGTCTGCAGACATTTATCATTATGAAAAAGTCGGTAGTTATCATGAACTTGGGTTGCACGTAGCTAACGGCGGTGCTGACGGTTGGTTCGCATTCCGCAACAATGGTGAATTTCGCGCTAATGGCGCAATCTTTGCTTCTGGAGCTATTTTACAAACAGACGGTAATCTCAATGGCAGCGTATGGGGGGGATATCTAAGTAATTATCTTGACCGAAATTATGTCCGTGACATCCGACTGGGAAGTCTGGAAAGTATTATGACATGGAATGGTCCTGGTTACTCAGATAGTGCTGGTTATGTATTAACCGGTGCGTTAAATAGTAATAGAGACGAATATATTGACACTATCTTCCGTCGCCCACTACAAAAAAACATTAACGGAAACTGGGTTACCGTTTGGAGCGTTTAAATGAAAAATATAAAAAATTTCACTCTGACTCAGCCTGAAAGTTCAGAACAAAAATTACTGGCAGCCTCACATGGTGTTCTATTTTTAAAGTCTGATAACGGTGATGACTGGTATGAGTGTCAAAAATCATTCCGCCAAGACACATTTAAGATCATGTATGATATGAATGGTATTATTCACTCAATCTCCAACAAACCTAATGCAGAAGGACATTATGATGTTTCTGGTTTTTTCCCAGAAAACATGAGCGTTGCAGAAATAGAGCACCTACCGGAACATGCTGATATTGATGGTCGCTGGATGTTTGATGGGACACAGGTTAAGCCTCGCGCGTACTCAATCGCAGAATTACAGCAACAGGCTACGAATAAAAAACAGGATCTGATTAATCAAGCCACGCTCCAAATTACAACACTCAACGACGCCATCGAGTTAGAGATGGCGAACGAAGATGAGCAACGGCGGTTAACTACCTGGAAGACCTATCGCGTTCTACTCAACCGAATCGATCCAGAAGATGCCGCCGACATCGATTGGCCAAATCCACCACAGTAATATCCATCCAACGCCCCGACAGGGGCGTTTTTTTTAACCTTAATTTTCCTACTGTTGTATCAGTTCTCATACATACCCAATGAGATGCACGCGCCCATCACGAAGGGCATTCTGTTATGACCAACCACAAACGGAGTAATGCTATGGGTGATTATCACCACGGCGTGCGTGTCCTCGAAATCAACGAAGGCACCCGCGTAATTTCCACCGTCTCGACGGCTATTGTCGGCATGGTTTGTACTGCAGAAGATGCCGATACAACCTTGTTCCCCCTCAACACTCCGGTGTTGATTACTGACGTTCTGGCCGCCAGTGGCAAGGCCGGTAAGAATGGCACTCTGGCACGCTCGCTGCTGGCGATCGCCGAGCAGGCCAAACCGGTCACCGTCGTGGTACGCGTGGCGGAAGGCAAAGACGAGGCCGAAACCACTTCCAATATCATTGGTGGCGCCGATGAGAACGGTAAGTACACCGGTATGAAAGCCTTGCTGGCGGCACAGGCCGAGTTGGGGGTTAAGCCCCGTATTCTGGGGGTGCCAGGCCACGACAACCTGGAAGTCGCTACCGCGCTGGCCGGCATCTGCCAGCAGCTGCGTGCCTTCGGCTATATCAGCGCCTACGGCTGCAAAACCGTATCCGATGCCATCAAGTACCGTGCAAGCTTCAGCCAACGCGAACTGATGCTGATTTGGCCGGATTTTGTTAACTGGAACACGACGACCAACAACAGCGATATCGCTTACGCCACAGCTCGAGCACTAGGTCTGCGCGCCAAAATTGACCAGGAAACTGGTTGGCATAAAACCCTGTCTAACGTCGGCGTCAACGGCGTCAGCGGTATTTCGGCCAGCGTATTTTGGGATCTGCAAACCGTCGGTACCGATGCCGACCTGCTGAACGAAGCCTGTGTCACCACCTTGATCCGCAAAGATGGCTTCAAGTTCTGGGGCTCACGCACCTGTTCCGACGAGCCATTATTCCAGTTCGAAAACTATACCCGCACCGCGCAGGTATTGGCTGACACCATGGCCGAAGCTCATCTGTGGGCCGTTGACCGCCCGGTTACGCCAACGCTGATCCGCGACATGATCGACGGTATCAAAGCCAAGTTCCGCGAGCTGAAATCTGCCGGGCTGATCATTGACGGCGACTGCTGGTATGACGAAAGCGCCAACGACAAAGAAACCCTGAAGGCCGGCAAGCTGTTTATCGATTACGACTACACCCCAGTACCGCCGCTGGAAGACTTGACCCTACGTCAGCGCATCACCGACCGCTACCTGGCGAACTTCGCCGGGTCCGTGAACAGCTAAGGAGACCTGAATCATGGCACTGCCAAAAAAACTGAAATACCTGAACCTGTTTAACGATGGCTTCAACTACATGGGCGTGGTTTCCGCCATGACCCTCCCAAAACTGACCCGCAAACTGGAGAAATTCCGCGGCGGCGGTATGAGCGGTGCGGCATCGGTGGACTTTGGTCTGGACGATGATGCGCTGGTGGTCGAATGGACCATGGGCGGCATCGATGAGCTGGTGCTGAAGCAATGGGGGCGCGTCGATGCGGTACCCCTGCGCTTCACCGGTTCTTTCCAGCGTGATGATACCGGTGAAGTATCGGCGCTCGAAGTGGTCATGCGCGGTCGCCATAAAGAGATCGACAGCGGCGACTTTAAGCAAGGCGAAGACACCGAGACCAAGGTTTCTACCGACTGTACCTACTTCAAACTGAGCATCGACGGCAAAGAGCTGATCGAGATCGATACCGTCAATATGATCGAAAAAGTCGACGGCGTGGATCTGTTGGCGGCCCACCGCCGCGCTATCGGCCTGTAATTATCACTTCAATGGCCAGCCGCAGTGCTGGCCCTGTTTACCCTGACAATAATTGGATACCCCCATGGAACTGAATGCATCCCCAGAAAATACCGTTGTACTGGAAACCCCGATCAAACGCGGCGACGGCGAGATCCGCGAAGTACAGATCACCAAACCGAACGCCGGCAGCCTGCGCGGTATCGGTCTGGCGGCCCTGGCCAACGCCGACGTCGACGCCCTGATCACCATCCTGCCGCGCGTGACCTATCCAAACCTGACCAAAGAAGAGTGCGCCCGTCTGGAACTGCCGGATCTGATTGCGCTGGCCGGCCAGGTGATCGGTTTTTTGTCACCGAAATCGGCCGGGTAAACATCGATCCCGTTCTGACCGTGGATGACCTGATGGCGGACATCGCAGTGATTTTTCACTGGCCGCCATCGGAAATGAACGGCATGACGCTGACAGAGCTGATGAACTGGCGCTATAAGGCCCTTCAACGTAGTGGAGTAAAAACAGATGAGTAGCAGCGGCAGCAAAAAAGCGTTGGCAAACGCGGATACCACCATTCGCAACCGGCGAAAACAGCTTAAAATAGAACAAAAAAACCAGGCCCAACTAACTCAATTACTGAAGATAAAAGCGGCGCAGGCCGACGTCCTGATTGAGCTTGATACGATTCAAAATACCCGTAAGGCTTTGCCCGCTTTTTTATCTTCCCCCAAAGATATTGAAACGGCACAGCAGGCGAATCTCAATCACGTCGTGCAAAAGGCCCGTGGAGCCATTTTATCGCTCCAGCAAGGCCATCTCGAAAAACAGCTCCAGGGCAAAGGAATTGATACCGCAAATTTAACCAGCGCCCAGCAACGCTCCCAAAAAAAATCAGAAACCGTCCAAAGCCATCTTAACTTCCAACAAGGCGTCCGCCAAAAATTGAGTCAGCAGAGACGCACGGAAGTACTTGGTGATTTTCAAACCCGGCAGAACGGAATTGGAAAGATTCGCGATGTGGCTTCAAAGGGGTTGGGACTGGCAGGTAGTGCCTTCAAAACCGGTAAAGATTTGTTGGCTCCGGGTATGAAGTTTGAACAGCAGATGTCCGGTTTGCAGGCGCAGTTGGGATTAAACAACGACGACCCCCGATTAACAGCCCTGCGCCAGCAGGCAACCGGCAGGGTGTCCAGAGGGCGGTCCCCGCAGGAAGTCGCTGAAACACAATCCGCTCTGGCCACCGCTGGCTACAATCCTCAGGAAATTTTGGCTGCGACGCCTGCAGCACTGAATCTGGCCAAGGCCAGCGGCGGCAGCATCGAAGAGGCAGTAAAAGCGCTGTCGAGTATCCAACAGGCCTTTCAACTGCCTGCCGATCAGGCGGGAAATATCGCCGATATTATGGCCAAAGCCAGCAGCAGCTATCAGTGGAGCCTTGATGAGTTCGATAAAAAAATTCGGGCCGCCGCACCGGCAGCCCTCCAGAGTGGACAGGGGCTGGAGCAAACTGCAGCACAACTAGCCCCGCAAGGGCATAGTTTGGGAACAGTTGACGGTGCTGCTCAGGTGATGGTCACCATCCGGGGGGATAATCTGGACGGCGATATTAAAAAACTGTTCGCCACCTGGGACAGCATTCGAATCGATCTGTTCGATGGGCAAAATTCAGCCCTACGGCAGTTGACGCAAACCGCGACCGGTTGGCTGAACACCCTGGGTCAATGGTCAAAAGAAAACCCCGCGTTGGCCAATACGTTGATGACAGTAGCCATTGCCGTGACTGCACTCATTGGGGGCCTCTCAACCATAGGTACCTTTATCGTGCCTGCGCTGAGCGCCATTAACATGCTGATGGCCGGTGCTGGCTTACTGGGCACTGTATTCACTTCCGTTGGCGGCATGATAGCCGGAGCCTTCGTTGCCCTCAGCCTGCCCATTGTCGCCGTAGTCGCAGCGATCGTCGGAGGGGCCGCCTTAATCTATAAATACTGGGAACCGATTAGCGCCTTTATCGGCGGAGTCGCGGAAAGTTTCAGTACGGCAATGGGGCCGATTGGCGATGCATTTTCTCCAGTCATTACAGCCTTCAACACCGTCATGGACAAGTTAAAACCGGTCTATAACTGGTTTATGCAATTATTGACGCCGATAAAAAGCACTCAGGAAGAGCTGAATACCGCAGCGGCTTACGGAAAAATGCTGGGCGAATGGCTGGTTTGGGCATTCAGGCTGCCCGGCGATGCGCTTAACCAGCTAGTGGGTTTAATCGGCAAGGCGCGAGGCATCATTGATTCGGCTATTGGATGGTTTAGCAATGAAAAAAGGGATCCAACCTCGGAAAAATATGACAGCAGCCTCTCCCCCAGCGGCGGCGTGTTGAGTTTAGGAAACGAAAACTATCGTGCCGTTCGCCCAACAAGCACCCCTACCGTTTCTGATAACAGTGTACGGACCAATAACGTCTCTATCAACGTACCGGAGGGAACTACGCGTGACGAAATGGAACGTGTCGTCCGTTCAGCCATGATGGACATCGAAAATACTCGACGTAATCAGCACCTCAGCGCTTATGCGCAGGTATAAGGAGCCAGACTAATGATGCTAACTCTGGGACTGTTCGTATTTATGTTACGCACCCTGCCCTACCAAACCATGAACCGTCAACTGAGCTATCGCTGGCCGACAGGAAGCCGCGTTGGGCAAAGACCAAGCGCTCAATTTTTGGGCGTGGATGGCGAAACTATCACCTTAAGCGGACAATTGATGCCTGAGCTAACCGGTGGGCGGCTATCTTTACTGACGCTGCAAACTATGGCTGAACAGGGGCGCGCCTGGCCGCTTATCGAAGGCAGCGGCACCATTTACGGTATGTTCGTGATCGAGAAAATCACTCAGGACAGCAAAGAATTTTTCGCTAACGGTCAACCACGCCAAATTTCCTTCACCATCACATTAAAACGCGTAGATGAATCGTTGCATGCCATGTTCGGCGATTTGCGCCACCAGGCTGGCGACCTGCTGACGAAAGCGCAAAAAGCAACGGGAGTGTCATTATGATCGCCGATGTTTATCAACCTATGGGGGCCAAACCGGCCCCCGACTTTATCCTGACGCTGGCAGATAAGGATATTACCAACGATATCCGTCAACGGCTGATCTCGTTAAACATGGTAGATAATGGCGGCTTGAGCGCCGATCAATTGACCATTAACCTGGACGATAGCGATGGCCTGATTTCCCTGCCTGGCCGGGGGGCCATTTTGGAGTTGTTTCTTGGTTGGGATAACTCGGCGCTGGTCGGCCAGGGCAAGTTTATTGTTGATACCATCATCCACTCAGGCGCTCCAGATCTCATCTCCATCACCGCCCGCAGCGTTGATTTTCGTGGCTCGCTGAACGAATCCCGCAGCGAGTCTTATTCCGACAAGACCTTTGGCGAAATCGTACAACAGATTTCAACACGTAATGGGTTGAACGAACCCTATTTGAGTAATGAGTTGGCCGCAATAAACATTGCGCATATCGACCAAACCAATGAGACCGATGTTCAATTTCTTTCTCGTTTGGCCTTGGCAAATAGCGCACGAGTGACTATCAAATACCAGCGCCTGCAGTTCATCAGGCCCGGATTTGGCCGTAACCCGCGTGGCGAGCCAAACCCTATTAAAACACTGATCCGCAGTGACGGTGACACTCACCGTTTTGAACTGAAAGATCGCGGCAGTTACACCATTGTCAGTGCCAGTTGGCTGAATACCGAACATCCGGAGCAAGCAAACAGTAGCGTACAAGTAGAGCGGGAAATCCCGCAGGCAAATGCCAGTACATCCCGACATCCTGCCGCCAAATTCACTGAAAGAACTGTCACTGTTCCGCGGCAAGCCAGCAGTTATATGGCCGGCAAAGAAAAACAGGTCTACCACATTGCAAAAATCTATCGTGATAAAGAAACCGCCATGCGGGCAGCTCAATCACTGTTTGAGCAATTACAAAGAGGGATCGCAACCTTCAGTATCAGCCTGGCAACCGGACAGCCAGACCTGTTCCCTGAGACCCCCATCCGAGTTTATGGTTTTAAGGAAGCTATCGATCAGCAGCTCTGGGTGGTTAATAAGATTACCCATACCTTAAGCAACAGTGGCTTCTTCAGTAATCTGGAACTAAACGTCTATATCGAGGGTGTTGAGATCGTTACCAAAGAAAGTTGATCTCTATTTCGAATAATCAAACTTGCTTTTGCAAGATTGTGAGCTATTATAAGTCATATAACTTGATGCAGTCGAAAGGGGGATTCAACTATGATGCACTGTCCACTTTGCGGTAGCGTGGCCCATACTCGCTCCAGCCGCTACTTGAGTGAAGCGACCAAAGAGCGCTATCACCAATGCCAAAACATTAACTGCAGCTGCACCTTTGCCACGCATGAGTCCGTCGCGCGAGTGATTGTGAAGCCTGGCGATATTATTCCAGCTCAGCCGCACCCGGAAAAAAACAAGCCGCGCACCGCCGCGCTGTAATGCAAAGAGCCTGCTACCGCAGGCTTTTTTATGCCAGCGGAAACTTACTTTTTCAAAAACAAAATCTTGCAAATGCAACCATTAGATTTTAAGCACAAAAAAAGGGGTCGGCATAATGCCAACCCCTTCATAGCTATTAACTTTTGGATGCAGCGTTAGCCGACGCGGTTCAGACGCTCTTTGATACGAGCAGACTTACCAGTACGCTCACGCAGATAGTACAGTTTGGCTTTACGAACGGCACCACGACGTTTAACAGCAATGCTGTCAATTACTGGTGAGTGAGTCTGGAATACACGCTCAACACCTTCGCCGTTGGAAATCTTACGAACAGTGAATGCAGAGTGCAGACCGCGGTTACGGATAGCGATAACCACGCCCTCGAATGCCTGCAGACGTTTTTTGCTACCTTCAACGACCCATACCTTCACTTCCACGGAATCACCCGGACGGAATGCAGGTACGTCTTGTTTCATCTGCTCTTGTTCAATTTGCTTAATAATGTTGCTCATAATATGTCTCTTACCCTAGGTAAACTGATATATCGGTCGCGTCGAGCCAATTGCTCAGACGTTCCCTTCATAGTCCTGCTGCTTGAGCTGATGTTCCCGTTGGAACTCAGCCAGCAACACCGCTTGCTCGTCAGTCAGAGCTAGGCTTTCTAGAAGTTCAGGTCTTCTAAGCCAGGTACGGCCCAGCGACTGCTTTAAGCGCCAGCGACGTATCTCGGCATGGTTGCCCGACAGTAAAACCGGCGGAACCTCCATCCCTTCCAACACCTCAGGACGGGTATAGTGCGGGCAGTCCAGCAATCCATCGGCAAAAGAATCTTCTTCTGCTGAAGCCTGATGGCCCAGTACACCCGGGATAAAGCGGGCGACTGAATCGATCAGGGTCATTGCCGGCAGTTCCCCACCGCTGAGTACGTAATCTCCGATTGACCATTCTTCATCAATTTCGGTTTGGATTACGCGCTCGTCTACCCCTTCATAACGACCGCACACCAGAATCATCTTCTGGTTGGTCGCCAGTTCGCACACACCGGTTTGATCCAGCTTGCGCCCCTGAGGTGACAGATAAATCACCTTTGCTCCCTCGCCTGCCGCTGCTTTTGCTGCATGAATAGCTTCCCGCAAGGGTTGCACCATCATCAACATTCCCGGGCCGCCGCCATAAGGGCGATCGTCCACGGTACGATGCCGGTCGTAGGTGAAGTCACGAGGACTCCAACACTGCACGCTCAGCAGGCCATTTTTTACTGCCCGGCCAGTCACCCCGTAATCGGTGATTGCGCGGAACATCTCAGGAAACAGGCTTACAATACCAATGAACACAAGCCAATCCCCATACTGTCATTCCACTTGTTTCGACCGTTTAATTCGGAGGTCAAAAACCAGGATCCCAATCTGCTTCAATCACGCGAGCAGTGAGATCGACTTTCTTGATAACCTGCCCATGAAGAAACGGGACCAACCGCTCCTTCATGCCGAACGCATCTTTCAGGTTAGCTTTCACAACCATCACATCATTAGAACCGGTTTCCATCATATCGATGACTTTACCCAGCTCGTAGCCGGTGGTTGTGACTACCTGGCAACCCATAAGGTCTTTCCAATAGTAATCATCACCCACCAACGCAGGAAGTTGTTCCGAATCTACCAGTATCTCGCGATTGGTCAGTAGATTCGCAGCATCCCGATCATCAACGCCTTTGACTTTGATGATCAGATCCTGACTGTGGCGCTTCCAGTCTTCCAACTCGACAAGCTGCCATTGACCCGCCTGCTGGATAAACCAGGGCTGATAGTCAAAAATGCTTTCGGCGTTCTCGGTGGATGAAAATACTCTGAGCCAACCACGGATGCCGTAAGTAGACCCCATTTTACCGAGTACAATCGGCTGCTTAGGTGCTACCGGTTTGAGTTGCTTGCTCATTGCCACCACCGCGACAGATTAAGCTGCTTTCTTAGCGTCTTTGATCAGCGCGTGAACGCGATCAGAAACGGTTGCACCCAGGCCGACCCAATGTTCGATGCGGTCCAGGTCCAGACGCAGTGCTTCAGCCTGACCAGATGCGATCGGGTTGAAGAAGCCTACGCGCTCGATGAAACGACCATCACGAGCATTGCGGCTGTCGGTCACTACTACTTGATAGAACGGACGCTTTTTAGCGCCGCCACGTGCCAAACGAATTGTTACCATAACATCCTCTTTAGTTAATAAAACAGCCGGGCCCCATTGAGGGAACGGGGCCCGGTTGCAATATAAAAAGCCCGAAAATTTTACTCATTTTGGCGCAAAAAGCAATCGAAAGCGTAGTTCGTCGTCAACAACTTTTTACGGCCAGTCATATTTCGGGCGGTTTTCACCGCGAACGGCAAATGCTTAAACGCGCTCACCCTAGAGGGCAAGCACCTGTCAGCGGCCTGGGAAGCCCGGCGGCATCATACCTTTCATGCCGCGCATCATCTTCGCCATTCCGCCTTTTTTCATCTTTTTCATCATGCGTTGCATGTCGTCAAACTGTTTTAACAAACGGTTAACGTCCTGCACCTGCATGCCGGAGCCCACCGCAATGCGACGCTTGCGCGAGCCTTTGATGATCTCCGGTTTAGCGCGCTCTTTCAGCGTCATCGAATTGATGATCGCTTCCATGCGCACCAGAACTTTATCGTCCATCTGCGATTTCACATTGTCCGGCAATTGGCCGGCGCCAGGCAGTTTGCTCAGCATGCTGGCCATACCGCCCATGTTACGCATCTGCTTCAGTTGTTCCAGGAAGTCGGTCAGATCGAAACCGTCGCCCTTCTTCAGCTTGTTAGCCAGTTTTTCCGCCTGTTCGCGGTCAACTTTGCTTTCGATATCTTCGATCAGCGACAGCACATCGCCCATGCCGAGAATGCGTGAAGCCACACGGTCTGGATGGAATGGCTCCAGCGCTTCCGTCTTCTCACCCACGCCGAGGAACTTGATCGGTTTACCCGTGATATGACGGATGGACAGCGCAGCACCGCCACGCGCGTCACCGTCGACCTTGGTCAACACTACGCCGGTTAACGGCAGGGCTTCGTTAAAGGCCTTGGCGGTATTGGCAGCATCCTGACCGGTCATGGCGTCGACCACAAACAGGGTTTCCACCGGCTTTATCGCCGCATGCACCTGTTTGATTTCGTCCATCATCGCTTCGTCAACGTGCAAACGGCCCGCGGTATCGACGATCAAGACATCGTAGAATTTCAGCTTGGCCTGTTGCAGCGCTCGATTAACGATATCGATCGGTTTTTCTTTAACATCCGATGGGAAAAAGTCGATGCCGACGCTTTCTGCCAGTGTTTCCAACTGTTTGATCGCCGCAGGGCGATAAACGTCGGCGGAAACCACCAACACTTTTTTCTTCTGTTTTTCTTTCAGGAACTTGCCGAGTTTGGCAACGCTGGTGGTTTTACCCGCCCCTTGCAGACCCGCCATCAACACCACTGCCGGCGGTTGTGCCGCCAGATTCAGCTCGGTGTTCACTTCGCCCATAGCGGCAATCAGCTCGCTCTTGACGATTTTGACGAACTCTTGCCCAGGCGTCAGGCTTTTGTTGACCTCATGACCGACCGCGCTTTCTTTTACGCGATTGATAAAGTCCCGTACCACCGGCAGCGCAACGTCCGCTTCCAGCAAAGCCATGCGCACTTCACGCAGGGTTTCTTTGATATTTTCTTCGGTCAGCCGCCCACGGCCGCTGATATTGCGCAGGGTGCGCGACAAACGATCGGTTAAATTTTCAAACATCGTCTCATGCTCAACGTGTAATGACAGGCCGCTCTGGCGACATAATTGCGGCGATTATAACACGAAGCGGAGAGGATCTCTGCCTCAGCGTTGGAGATCGGTTGGAGTAGGACGCGCTGGACGCTATACTGACAATCCAATTCACCACGCCGAAGCAAAATTAAACGCTATGCCAGTTTTCTCCATTGTGGCTTTGATCGCCTACCTGCTCAGCCTTGGACTGATTATTCCCAGCTTGTTGCGGAAGAACAGCGCATACCGTCGGCTTGCTCTCGTCTCGGCGGTGGTGGCGCTGGTTTGCCACGCCATCGCACTGCAACAGCGTATTTTTGACGTCAGTGCCGGGCAAAATCTCAGCTTGCTCAACATCGGCTCGATAGTCAGCCTGATCATCTGCTCGGTTATGACGTTTGTCGCTTCACGCGATCGCGGCTGGTTCTTGCTGCCTATCGTTTATAGCTTCGCGATGATCAATCTCGCCTTTGCCAGCTTTATGCCTGGCGAGTTTATTACGCATCTGGAAGCCAGCCCTGAACTGATGGTGCACATCGGCCTGGCGCTGTTTTCCTACGCTACGCTGATCATCGCCGCGCTGTATGCATTGCAACTCGCCTGGCTGGACTATCTGCTGAAAAATAAAAAGCTCTCCTTCAGCGCCGATATGCCGCCGCTGATGAGCATTGAGCGCAAAATGTTCCACATCACCCAAATCGGCGTCGTGCTGCTCACTCTCACGCTGTGCACTGGCCTGCTTTATATGGACAACCTGTTCAGCAAAGAGAATGTGCACAAAGCTGTGCTGTCCATCATGGCATGGTTTGTCTATATCGTTTTGTTGTGGGGTCATTACCATGAGGGTTGGCGTGGCCGCCGTGTCGTTTGGTTCAGTTTTGCCGGTGCCTTCTTGCTAACATTAGCCTACTTCGGCAGCCGTCTTATCCAACAAGTGATGGTTCGTTAACGTCTCTGGCTCTCTTTCTCCATACATAAGGAATACCGCGTTGGAGCATGTTTCGACAGGAACCCTGATCATCATCTTGGTGGTTATGATTGTGGTTTCCGCTTACTTCTCAGCATCCGAAACCGGCATGATGACGCTAAATCGCTATCGTCTCCGTCATCTTTCCAAGCAGGGTAACCGCTCTGCCCGCCGGGTCGAGAAGCTACTGAAAAAGCCAGACCGTCTGATTGGCCTGGTGCTGATCGGCAATAATCTGGTGAATATTCTCGCCTCCGCGCTGGCGACCATTGTCGGCATGCGTCTCTATGGTGATTTTGGTGTCGCTATTGCCACCGGTGTATTGACGTTTGCCGTGCTGCTGTTCGCCGAAGTGCTGCCGAAAACCTTTGCTGCACTGTATCCGGAACGGATCGCCTTCCCCAGCAGCTTTTTACTGGCTCCGCTGCAAAAGGTCATGTTCCCGCTGGTATGGCTGCTCAATGGCATCACCACCTTGGTCCTGCGCCTGTTCGGCATCCACACTAACGTGCGCGTCAGCGACGCCGTCAGCAAGGATGAGCTGCGTACTATCGTTAACGAATCACACTCGCAGATATCTCGTCGCAATCAGGACATGCTGATTTCAGTCCTGGATCTCGAAAAAGTGACCGTGAACGACATCATGGTACCGCGCAATGAGATCGTCGGTATCGACGTCAACGACGATTGGAAATCGATCATGCGCCAGCTCACACACTCGCCGCACGGCCGCATTGTGCTGTACCGCAGTTCGTTGGATGACGCCATCGGAATGCTTCGCGTACGCGAAGCCTACCGTCTGATGACCGAGAAAAAAGAGTTCAACAAAGAGAACCTGCTGCGTGCCGCCGATGAGATTTACTACGTGCCTGAAGGGACTCCGCTGAATGTCCAACTGGTGAAGTTCCAGCGTAACAAAGAAAAGGTTGGCATCGTCGTTGACGAATACGGTGATATTCAGGGGCTGGTGACGGTTGAAGATATTCTGGAAGAGATTGTCGGTGATTTCACTACCTCCATGTCACCCACGTTGGCGGAAGAGGTCAATCCGCAGAGCGATGGATCAGTCTTGATAGACGGCACTGCCAACGTGCGTGAGTTAAACAAGGCATTCAATTGGACCCTGCCGGCTACTGATGCGCGTACGGTTAACGGTATGCTGCTGGAGGAGCTCGAAGAGATCCCCGACGTCGGCACCCGAGCCCGGATAGGCCACTATGATATCGATATTCTCGACGTGCAGGACAATATGATCAAACAGGTGAGGGTCACGCCGATAAAGTCACTGCAATCCAGCGTTCAGCAACACTGACCCCCCGCCAGAAAGGAAAAAGCCGCGTAATGCGGCTTTTTTTATCGCTGCAACGGGGACCGAACTAGATATGTAGTTCTTGCAACTTCTCTTTCGGCAGTGCCAACTCGTCGTTGTGGTTCACCACCACGTCGTGATCAAGAATATGCTTAGCGATTTCCTGCGCTTCTTCCAATGAGTGCATGTGATAAGTCCCACACTGGAACTCATTCAGCTCAGGAATTTTACGCTGGTCGGTCACTTTCAGCACATCGCTCATCGCGGCTTTCCACGCATCGGCAACACGCTGCTCTTCCGGCACACCAATCAGGCTCATGTAGAAGCCGGTACGGCATCCCATCGGGGAGATATCGATAATCTCAACACCCTGACCATTCAGGTGGTCACGCATAAAACCCGCAAACAGGTGTTCCAGCGTATGAATGCCACGCTCAGGCATCACTTCCAGGTTCGGCCGGCAGAAACGCAAATCGAACACGGTGATGGTATCGCCATGAGGCGTTTTCATGGTTTTCGCTACGCGGACAGCCGGAGCTGCCATGCGAGTATGGTCTACGGTGAAGCTATCCAGCAATGGCATTTCGTTACCTCCTCGTAAAAGAGTATTTATTTCGAAACTTTTTTATCTAACCAGGAAACCTTTTCTAACTCAGCGAGTCTGAATATGTGAAAGACGCGCATTTGTTATCATCATCCCTGTCATCAGAGATGCATATTTGGCCACATTGATGTGGCCTTTTTCTTTTTCAGCCCCCACCATGTTGCTTCAGGAACTCTTCAAAGCTTAGCGTATCACTGGCTTCTACGTTACGTTGACGCTCCCACGAGGCTTCCTGTTCTTTTGCCAGCTCGGCTTCAGTCAGGATTTCCAGCGGCTCTTCTATCAGCATCTGGCGGTATTGTTCAGCCAGTTCCAGACCCACACGCCCCGTGCCTTCTTCCTTCATGGCTTTTAGGATGCGGGCAGAGAATGTCAAATCCGGATCGTCAAACGCCGCGACCAGTTCATCGCACACCTGTTGATATTGGCTATCACCGGCTTCGCTATCGAGCACTTCCGCCACGCGGCGCAGATCGTCAAACAGCGCTTTGCCTACTTTTGCCAGCGGCTCACGGCTGTCATCACACCCCATGCCAATCGTCTGACCCGGCTTGCGGCCTTCAAGAATCACACGATTCCAGTTTTTACGCGTGCACAGCAACTCATCGCTGCTCATCTCTGGCGCATCGGCCAGCACACACCACACCAGGAACAGGTCCAGGAAGCGCGCCTGTACGGCATCAACGCCGATGGGTGAGAATGGGTTGATGTCCAGCGAGCGAACTTCAATGTATTCGATACCGCCGCGCAGCAGCGCATCTGACGGAGTCTCTCCGCTGTTGGTTACACGCTTCGGTCGGATTGGCGCATAGAGTTCGTTTTCGATCTGCAACACATTGCTGTTCAGTTGCAGATAACGATCGCCGTCCTTCACGCCCAACTTGGCAAACTCTTCTGATGGCGTGGCAATTGCCCGCTTCAGGCCTTCAACATAACTTTGCAGATCGTTGAAAGTAATGCCCAGGTTGCTCTGCGATTTATTGGTGTAGCCGAGATCGCTCAGACGCAACGACGTGGCATACGGCAGATAGCACATCCCTTGTTCAGTACGTTCAAACGGCAACGTAGTTTCACGCCCTTTCAGGAATGAAGAACAAATTGCCGGCGATGCGCCAAACAAGTACGGAATGACCCAGCCAAAACGGTAATAGTTACGGATCAGACGGAAATATCCCGCGGAGATCTGCTCTTTACCACTTTCAGCATCTTTAACACCCGCCCACGCCTGCCAGAACTCCAGCGGCAGTGAGAAATTGTAGTGCACACCGGAAATAGTTTGCATCAACGCGCCGTAGCGGTTCTTTAACCCTTCGCGGTATAGCGTTTTCATACGACCGATGTTCGACGCGCCGAACTGCGCCAGCTCAATGTCCTGCTCCGCTTCAATAAAGCACGGCATGCTGAGCGGCCACATACGCTCGTCACCCAGGTTACGCGCTACGTGACGATGAATATCACGTAAGAACGTCAGCAAGTGATCGAGGTTGTCGTCAACTGGCGTAATGAACTCTAACAATGCCTCAGCAAAGTCTGTGGTTATCCAGTGGTGCGTTAATGCCGCCCCCAATTTCTCCGGATGTCCGGTTGTTGCAAGCTTACCGTCCGCGGTAACACGCAGCGTTTCACGCTCAATGCCGCGACGGATGCCTTTTAATGCATGGGGATGGGCTTCCAACCAAGAAAGCGCCTGAGATACGTCCGGGATCAAATTGACCTCCCGCTTCTAAAAACAAGAACTCGTAAGCATACTGAATCCGCACCCGAGAGAATATTGAGTTATATTCACGTCGTTAATGCCACCAGGCCATTCCCTGTAACGTTATCATCGTAAGAATGATGTAACGCACCGCCTTTCCGATACACAGAAACAGCGCGACAGGGCCCCAGGGCATGCGCAGCCAACCTGCCAACACGCACAATAAATCGCCCACTACCGGTACCCAACTGAGCAACAGCGCAGCCGGGCCAAAGCGTTGCATCCACCCGAGCGCGGTATCCAGACCTCGCTGCGGTTTCAACGCCGGTAGCAGGCGCCCGATAATGACATTGGTCAACCCACCGAGCGTATTCCCCAACGTCGCGGCCAGCACCAGTAATTCTGGTGAGACACGGCTGTTGGTCAGCAAGGCGACCAAAACAATTTCTGAATTTCCCGGCAGCAACGTCGCACTGAGGAAGCTGCTGCCAAACAACGACATAACGGCCAGCGTACTACTCACAGCGTACGAACGTCTACCACAGCCATATTGGCGCTTTTCGCGGCCTGAATACCGAAGTCTGCGTCTTCAAATACCACGCATTTCTCCGGCGGCACGCCAATCAGTTCGGCGCAGCGCAGGAAGGTGTCCGGCTCCGGCTTGTGGCGTTGCACGTCATCGGCGCCAACGATCGCATCAAAGCAATGGAACAGATCCAGATGGCGCAACAAGGTTTCTGCCATGCGGTGCTCGCTGCCGGTGCCAACCGCCATAGGACGGCGCCCATGGTAGGCTTTCACCACCTCAATCAACGGCAGGGGGCGAACACTGTCCAACAGCATCGCTTCTACCGCGCGGGTTTTCTCTGCAGCCAACTGATGGGGATCGAGATCGGCCTGGTGGCTGGCAATTATCGCCTGGGCAATACGCCAGGTCGGTGAGCCGCTCAACGCTACCATCGCCGCCTCATCAAACGTCATACCGTAACGGGACAACACCTCACGCCACGCTTTGCGGTGCGTTGGCTCAGTATCGAGAATGGTGCCGTCCATATCGAAAATAAGACCTTGATAGCGGTCGTACATCGTTACTCCATGATCGTTGAGGAAAGAAAACTACTTTAGCGTAAAGCCGGCAGGTTGTCGCTGATCGCGTAATAGCGGAATGTGCTGTGCAGGTGCCTAAGGATGGCGCGATAACAACGACGTTCGCTGAATGCCAAAAAGCGAAAAACCCGCCGAAGCGGGTTTTTCTTAGAGGGTGCATCCAGGAGGATAATTCGGCTGCGCCTCTCCCTGCGGGCCGTTGCTAAAGCAACGTTGTCTCGCTACGCTCGGCTCGAACCTCCAACCGCTCTGCTCGCAGTCGGAAAAGCGAAAAACCCGCCGAAGCGGGTTTTTCTTAGATGGTGCATCCAGGAGGATTCGAACCTCCGACCGCTCGGTTCGTAGCCGAGTACTCTATCCAGCTGAGCTATGGATGCATTACTATTTTTGGTTTGTCTGCTTGAATACAACAAGTTGACAGAAAGAATGGTGCATCCAGGAGGATTCGAACCTCCGACCGCTCGGTTCGTAGCCGAGTACTCTATCCAGCTGAGCTATGGATGCACTACTATTTTTGGTTTGTCTGCTTGAATACAACAAGTTGACAGAAAGAATGGTGCATCCAGGAGGATTCGAACCTCCGACCGCTCGGTTCGTAGCCGAGTACTCTATCCAGCTGAGCTATGGATG